>JAYUJG010000101.1:0-35727 GCA_043765355.1 Acidobacteriaceae bacterium
GCCCACGGCTGGCCCGTATTCGTGATCGGCAATCACGACTTGCTTCGCTCCTACGACCGCTACGGAGACGGAAAACATAACGACGCCATCGCCAAGCTCATGGGCGCTTTCTACCTCACACTGCGCGGCACCCCTGTTATGTATTACGGCGAGGAAATCGGCATGCAGAATAACGACCCCACCCGCAAAGAAGAGGTCCACGATCCCATCGGACGAACGGGTTGGCCGGAGGAAAAAGGGCGCGACGGAGAACGCACGCCCATGCAGTGGAACACCGCCACCAACGCGGGGTTCAGCAAGAAGGAACCTTGGCTTCCAATACCGCCCAGTTACCAGACGCACAACGTGGCGAGCGAGTTGAAGGATCCCGACTCGGTGCTGAACCTGTACAAGAAGGTTCTTTCGCTTCGTCACACCAACCTTGCGCTACTCGAAGGCAGTTATACGGCGCTAAACGAAGAAGATGCGAATGTGATGTCGTACCTTCGCAACTACAAGGGGAAAGCAGTTCTGGTCATGCTGAACATGTCGGGCGGTCCGCAGAAGACGACCTTCAACCTCACCAGCCAGGGATTTCCCGCGTTCAGACTCAAGCCACTGGTCATGTCGGCGGGAGCGTCGGCAAAAGGCAATGAAGTAACGCTCGAAGCCTTCGGGTTGATGATTGCGGAAGTGAATCCGTGAAACTCAGCTCTGCCGAACTCGGCGGGCAGCTTTTCGGTTCCGTGAACGCGATCAGAGGGCTATGTGTACCGCCTCTTAAACCGTAATCATGTCATGCCCGTGTTATCGGGGCGATTCCATCGCGGCGCGCCGCATCCATGATTGCGCCATGAATGAGCGGGTGAGCTCTTCGCGCCAACGGGTTAAACTACCCTCCATGGCAACCATCACACCGGCGACTCCGTCAGGCTTTATAGCGAATATCAAGGCAGCCCACGGCAAAACAACCCGAAGAGCTGTCCGAGAAATGAAATAGATATAATTCCCTCGACTCAGATTGGCGACTGCTGCAGTTTATGAACCGCCCAGACGACATAGGCGAAAACCGTGCTCCTAGGGCCATTGGACGGCGTGAATTTCTGCTTGCCGCCACAACCGGCTTGGCCTCAAGGTACCTGAGCGGCCAGGTGAGTTCTCTCCGTGCCCGGTCCGCTTTCAACGGCTTTCTTGACGCGGCCAGTCTAAATGAGTCCGGAAAAAGCTTCGTAACCCCCAACGCTGATTTTTTCATTCGGAACCACTTCACCACTCCGAAGATCAGCGAAGAGAAATGGAGTCTGGAAATCGGCGGCATCGTGGCCAATCCGATCAGGCTCTCGTATTCCGACCTGTTGCTGGCATCGTCGGTTCGGCGGCCACTGACCATGGAGTGTGCCGGGAACCTGTCCGGTGGCCGTGGCGTGAGTACCGCCGTCTGGTCAGGACTGCCGCTGGGGGATTTACTGAAGGAGGCCGGCGTTCCAACCGGGGCCACCACGGTTATTTTCCACGGTGCTGACTCTGGCGAAGGTGAAGGCATAGCGCCTGGCACCCACTTTGCTCGCGCCATCCCGATCGAGAAGGCGATGGACCCATCCACACTGTTGGCCTACGAGATGAATGGCGCCCCGCTTCCTCCAGAACACGGCTTTCCAGTTCGGGCGCTGGTTGCGGGCTGGTATGGCATGGACTCTGTAAAATGGCTGACTCGTGTGGAAGTCTCGCAGGAGCCTTTTAAAGGCTACTTTCAGCAAGAACACTACGTCGCACTGAAGGCAAACGGCGAACGGCAAATCATCACCCGCATAAGGGTAAACTCCAAATTCCTGCGCCCATTGGACGGCGAAGAAATCCGCGTGAAGTCCTATGGAATCGAGGGCGTCGCCTGGGCCGGAGAGGGCAAGGTCTCCAAGGTCGAGCTGCGTTTTGACGGCAGCGGACCTTGGCAACCGGCGGTGGTGGGCGAGTCGCCTGTCCCCATGGTCTGGACTCGGTGGAGCTATGCCTGGAGCATTCCGCGCCCGGCTCAATATGCGATTGAAGTTCGCGCCGCGGACGACACAGGCAATAGTCAGCCGCTGGCGCGCGATCCGGATCGAAAAGATAACTATGAATTGAACGCGTCGCAGCGCGTCAGCGTTAACGTGAAAACGTAGCAGCATTCTCTGGGGGAGATTCATGGGGGGCGAAAACAGCTTGCTCGTGTCAGTTGGAATTCGGGATGGAAAGACAGGTTTCAATCGGCGGCTTCTCTCGCGGGCCGTGCTTCTCGTTCTTTCCGCCTCTTTGTTGGCGAGTGCCGCAGACGCACAATCCCAGAACCTCGCCGACCTTTCATCGCAAGGGCAGGCAGCACTAAATGATCAGCAGTTCGATCGAGCGGAAAAAGTCTATGCGCAAGTAGTCAAGCTCGATCCGCGGTCCGCGCAGCCTCATTCCAATTTGGGCTTTGCTCTTTATATGCTGGGCCGGTATTCCAGTGCCATTACACAGTTTCGCAAGGCCCTTGAGCTCGACCCACATCTCGATCGCACGCAGGTTCTGTTGGCGTTGAGTTACTTTGATAGTGGCGAATACGAACGCGCCGTTCCTCTGCTCGAAAAGGCTTATCAGACGCGAAAAGATGATCCCGTAGTGGTTGCGCATCTGGGGCTTGCATACTTGCGGCAGAATAAGGACGACAAGGCTCTCGCGATGCTCACGCGCTGGGCTGAGCTTGAACCGAACAGCGCCGACGCCTTGTACTTTAAGGGGAAGGCCTCGGTGTACGTTGCCTCGGATTCGTTCGATCAGCTGTCGAAAGCCGCGCCCGACTCATACCGTATGTTCCAGTTGCGAGCGGAGATGCTCAGGCAGCAGGGCATGGTGCCGGCGGCGATCAATGAATACAAGAAGGCTATCGCCCAGAAGCCCGATGCAGCCGGCCTGCATTACGCGCTGGGTAATCTCTATCGCGAGGCGGGCAGGCTGGACGAAGCTCTTGCCGAGTTCAACGTGGAACTGAAGCTTTCACCGAACGACGCCATGACGGACTATCTCATGGGCGATGTATATCTGCAGCAGAGCAAACTGGACGAAGCACAGCAGTACTTGACGCAGGCACTGCAACTGCAACCGAGGCTGGCGGACGCTCAACTCGACCTGGCCAAGACCTATCACAGCCAGGCCAAGACTGACGAAGCGGTGAAATTGCTCCAGGCGGTGGTGGCCTCCGATCCCAGTCGCCAGGACGCCCACTACCTGCTCTTCGGTCTCTATAAGGAACGGGGGCAGACCGAAGAGTCGCGGAAGGAGTTGCGCATCTTCGAAGAGCTGAAACGAAAAACTGCTGACCGGGAACAGAAAATGTTGCGACTCGATTCCGCCGACTGAAAACTGGAACGACGAGGGCGGGCGCGGCGGCTCGAAACCGCCTCGGCAGGCAATCTTGGCTTGACAAACCGAGGCCGTGGTCGCTATTGTTCTAAGCGCTTATAATAAACGCTTATTTTCGTTGCCGGATCAAGCCAGAAACCGTCCTGTGAGGTCTGTACTAATGTCTGCCCAGCACGTTGTAGCTGCCGCGCTAGTGGAACCCGGAAGGTACGAATTGCGGGAGTATCCGCTACCCGAGCCTGCTCCTGGCTGTGTGCTCGTGAAGATGGAAATGTCGGGCATCTGTGGCACTGACAAACACACCTATCAGGGATATACGACGCAGTACGCCGGGGCTGGCGAAGGGAAACAGATCCGGTTTCCCATCATTCAGGGCCATGAAAACGTGGGAACGGTCGCGGCCATCGGCGGCAACGGGCAGTACAACGACTTCGAGGGCATCCCGCTTAAGGTTGGAGATCGGGTTGTGGTGGGCGCCAATGTTTCTTGCGGCGATTGCTACTACTGCCGGCACGACTTCCCTTACTACTTTTGCCAGAACATGACGGACTACGGCAACAATCTGTGTGCCGCCGATCCGCCCCATCTTTTTGGTGGCTGGTCGCAGTACATGTACATCATCCCGGGAAGCTTCCTGGTCCGTGTTCCCGATGATCTGCCCACCGAAGTTGCCGTCCTCACCGAGGTCATGGCGGTGACGGTCGGTCTCGATCGAGCCAAGCAGATGTCAGTGTTCCCGAGTGAGGCTTTCCTCTTTGATGACACGGTCGTGGTTCTGGGCGTGGGCCCGCTGGGCATGTGCTTCCTGATCAAAGCGCGCATGCTGGGCGCCGGCAACATCGTTGCCGTGGATCTTTCGGATTACCGTTTGCAGTTCGCGAAGCGTCTAGGAGCAGACCACGTAATCAATGCGTCAAACACGACACTCGCCGAACGTCTGGATTTTGTCCGCACCTTAACCCACGGACGCGGCGCAGATATGGTCATAGGAACCGCGGGTGTTCCGCAAGCATTCCCCGAGGCGCTCGATATGATGAGATTGGGAGGACTGCTGGTCGAGGCCGGCAACTTCTCCGATTTGGGAGAAATACCGATCAGCCCACATCGGCATATCTGCGGTAAGAGCGCGCGAATTCTTGGCGTCGGCGGAGAAGAGCCCGCCGCCTACGGGCCCAGCATGCGGCAGATGGCGCGATACATAAACACTTATCCGCTGCGGGAATTTGTCTCGCACCGCTTTCCTTTGCGAGACGTCCAGGCTGCGGTGCACAAAGCGGTGGCCCCGGATTCGATGAAAGTTGTAATCATGCCCTGGGCTTGATTTCGATTTCTGCTGACTTGCGATTTGATTTACAACAGATCTTGCTAAGGAGAGTCTCCGATGGGAAAACTGGCAATTACTGGCGGCGAGCCGTTCCGAAAAAAGCGCTTTGATGCTTGGCCCATTTACACCGATGCAGAGCGGCGCGCGCTCGAAGATGTTTTGACCAATCACAACTGGGGCGGCCAGCCATTCCCGGGCAAGCATGGTGACGCTTTTGGCAAGGCATTTGCCGCGTTCCACACGGCGAAGTACGGTCAGTCTGTAAACACCGGCACCGTGGCCATTCAAGCCGCGCTCAAAGCTATCGATATTCGTCCCGGCGATGAAGTCATCGTTCCCGCCTACACATGGGAGGGTACCGTGGGGCCAGTGCTCCTGGTGAACGCGGTCCCGATTTTTGTCGACGTTGATCCAGATACCTACTGTCTCGACGCCAAACTGGTCGAGCAGGCCATCACCTCGAAGACGAAGGCTTTTCTTCCAGTTCACCTCGGCATGAGATTCGCTGATCTTGACGTCCTCGTCCCACTTGCCGCTAAACACGGCATCAAGATCGTTGAGGACTGTGCACACGCCCACGGCGGCATGTGGCGTGGCAAGGGCGCGGGCTCCATCGGAGATCTCGGCGCTTTCAGCTTCCAATCCAGCAAGCTGATTACATCGGGCGAAGGCGGCGCGGTCATCACCAATAATCTCGAGTACTTCGAGCGCGTCCAGTCGTACATCAATACCGGACGGCGAAGCGTCACCGATCAATTCCATCACCGCATGATTGGCTTCAATTACCGCCTGGGCGAATTCCAGGCGGCTGTGCTGAATCCGCAATTAGAGCGCCTTCCCGAGCAAGCCAAAGTTCGGCAGGCGAACATGGAGTACTTCGAGTCAGGCCTGAAGGGCACGACCGGTCTTGGATTGCTCAAGCCAGAACCGCGCATCACTCGTCTCGCCCCTTATGGGTATGTATTGAAGTATTACGCAGAGCAGGTAAAGGACATTCCGCGTGCGGCCTTCGTTGCGGCGCTTCAGTTGGAAGGAATACCGTGCGATGGTCTGTTCTACGAACCCGTCTATCGGAGTTCGCTGTTCCCGCTCGACCCGACCGACTATCCAGCTCTGAGCTGGGGCCGAGAGAAACCGCTCGATCTGCGGAACATGTACAAGTGCCCAGCGGCAGAGCGCGCCGCGTATCACGAGGCGGTGTGGCTCTCCCATCACCTCTTCCTCGGCGGCAAGGATAACGTGGACAGCATTGTCGGCGCGATCAAGAAAGTTCTTGATAATATCGAAGAACTTCGTGGCTTGGAGCACCGCGCAATCAAAAATCAGGGCCTGAGCCGGGCGGATCGCGAAAGCTGACCGTAAGGCTATCTAGGACAGAAAGACTAGAACCAAGAGGAAACTGATCGATGGCATCGGGGAAACGAGTCGGATACGCGGTCGTGGGCCTGGGCAGCATTTCCCAAGTGGCAGTGCTGCCCGCGTTCGCGCATAGCAAGAAGGCGAAACTGGTCGCGGTGGTGAGCGGCAACAAGAAGAAGGCCGAGAAGTACGCGCAGGACTTCAAAGCCAGCCAGGCATGCACCTACGGCGAGTTTTCCCAAGTCCTCGAGAATCCGCTGGTGGAGGCCGTATATATCGCGACTCCGCCTGGGGAGCACGAAAAATATGCGGTGGCCGCGGCGAAAGCTGGCAAGCATGTGCTCTGCGAAAAGCCGCTGTCAGCAACTGTTCAGCAGGCGCGCAACATGGTCAACACCTGCCGTCGCAACAAAGTACTGTTCATGACGGCCTATCGTAAGTATTACGAGCCCAGTAGTCTCATGCTCAAGAATATGATCACGTCGGGCGAATTAGGCAAGATCGATATCATCCACACGCTCTTTGCCGAACTTCGTCCTTATGGCGACAATTCGTCGGCATGGTTGTTTTCCAAGAAATTATGCGGCGGAGGCCCGCTGACTGATCTCGGCGTCTACTGCATCAACACCACCCGCTGGCTAGTGGATGAAGATCCAATCGCAGCGACCGGCATCAGTTGGGTTCGCGATAAGAGACGGTATAAAGAGGTAGAAGAGGGAGTCGCATTCCGCCTCGACTTCAATAGCGGCCTAGTCCTGCAAGGAACGGCCGCCTACAGCGCTGCGTTCTCGTCGTTTGTTCACGTGCACGGAGTAAAAGGCTGGGCGGAACTGGGTCCGGCATTTGCTTTCGAAGAGGAACGGCGGCTCTGCGGTAAGGTGGGCGGAAAGTGGTTCGACAAAACCTTCAAAGCGATGGACGAGTTTGTTTTGGAAATTGACGAGTTTGCCGACTGCATACGGCAAGGCCGCGAGCCCGAGCCGACCGGAGAACAGGGGCTGCGCGACATCATTATTATTGACGCAATCTATCGAGCAGTGAAGCAACGCCGTTCGGTAGCAATCAAATACTAACCAAGTGGGGCGAGGGAAGATCATGGCAAAGTTGGGCGTAGGCGTCCTTGGGGTCGGGACGATGGGAAAGCAGCACGCTTACAACCTCCGGCACCGGATTCCGGAAGCGAAGTTGATTGCGGTCGCCGATGCCGACGTGAATCGCGCCAAAGCGGTGGCTGAGGAGCTTGAGGTCGACCACTTCTACAACAGCGTCGAAGCCATGGCCGAGCGCAAGGACGTACAGGCAATCGTTGTAGTAACGCCCGCAAAGTTCCACGGCGCTGCCATGAAGGTATGCGCCCACGTCGGCAAAGATATCTTCTGCGAAAAGCCATTCACCTTAACTGTCGAAGAGTCCGATGAGGTGCTCGACGTCACACAGAAGGCGGGAGTGCAAGTGCAGGTCGGACACGTTCGACGATACGATCCTCCCAACGTAAGAGCCAAGCAGCGGATCGAGGCCGGCGAAATCGGCGATCCGGTCATCTTCAAGTCGCTGGCGCGCGACCCTGCGCCTCCGCCGGTCGGCTACATGGCGAGCGGCGTCAACGGCATGTTTTTTCAGGATTCAACCGTCCACGAATTTGATCTGGGGCGCTGGCTCATGAACGACGAGATCTCCGAAATTCATGCCTACGGCGCAATCCTTGTTTTTCCGGAGGCCGCGCAGTTTAACGACATCGATACTGCACTGCTCAACATGAAGTTTTCGCGCGGCACGCTCGGAGCGGTTGAGAATTACATGCAATCCGGCTACGGATACGATATCCGCACCGAGATTGTCGGCTCAAAAGGCACGATCATTATGGGATATCTGCAGCAGACGGCCGAAGTTGTGCTAACCGCTGCCGGCGCCAGGACCGATATCGTGGATCACTTCCTGGTTCGCTTCGCCGAAGGATACCTGAACCAGATGCGCGATTTCGTTCAGACCATCCTTGCCGATCAGCCCACGAAAGTGGATGCCTTCGACGGCCGGCAGTCGGTGGCGGTAGCGGCCGCTGCGGAAAAATCCTATCGCGAAGGGCGGGTTGTGAAGGTGGACAATCGTACGCGTACGCAAAAGCCGCGCTAGTTGCTGGTCTTGGCGGGTTGCGAAAGCACGAACTGTTGAATCGCGCTGCGGTTACGTTTGATTTCTTCCTGGTGCAGACGCGATAGCTCTTGATAGCGGGCAAGCTCCGCAGTGGCTAGATCCATCTTATTCATCTGGCGATAGAGCTGGCCCAATCGGTAGCGAGGAATGTCTGACTTCGGACCCTCACGAATCGCCTCGACGTATTCGTCGACCGCTTTCTGATCCTGTTTTTGCGCTGCGTACAATCCCGCCAATTCGATTCTGGCTGCGGTAAAGTCCGGTCGCAATCTTACAGACTTCTCCAGAAACGTCTGTGGCCGACCCAGAGCGCCCTTCGGTCCTTTCGCAAATTCCGAGCGAAACAAAGCCGCGCCATAGCAGAAGGCAAGGTCCGCACTTTGCGTATGCGTCTGCGCCAAGCGGTCGAGCCGAGGCAAAATCCCCTCCCAATCTGCGGGTGACAATGCACCGAGTACCGTAGTCCAGGCTTTCAAGACAGCCGGTGATTCCGGGTCGATTTCGAGGGCCTTGGTGAAAGCGTCCGCCGCTTGGGGATACTCGCGGACTGCGTAATGGCTGAACGCCAGCCCCAAGTATTGGCGCGAGGAGTTGGGAAACTTCCGCGTGCCGACAACGAAGACGTCGAGCGCCGGCCCAAACGTGAAGTGCGACAGATACTCCATGCCGAGGTCGAAGTAGTAATCCTCATTGGTCGACTCAAGTTCGACGGAGAGCTGATAGTTCTGGACGGCATCAACGTACTGTCCCGATGCCTCCTGCAGTTCAGCCAGCATGTTATAGAGAGCCCCCGACGGCCTCTTTTCCAGCGCCCGGCGCGTTAGTTCGATGGCGGCGGGAGACTTCCCGGCATCCTTATATGCCAGCGCAAGATTCAGAGTCGCTGTCTCGTTGGATTTATCTTGCTGCAAAGATTGTTCCAGGCGTGGGATGGCCACCAGGTAGGCATCGTGCGAAAGAAAAAGGAGACCCACCGCAAGGTTCTGGTCTGCGGTCAGGTTCTCGGGTGGAGCAGGCAGGTTCTCGGGAGAGGGCGTAATTCCAGAGGCGAGACTCGCCTGCGCCAGCGCCAGATAAATGTCGTACGAGCGCGGGCTGATCGCATAGGCTTGCCGATAAGCCTCCACCGCGCCAGCGCTGTCCTGCAAAGAAGCCGCGATGGCCCCCGCCAGCGAATAATACTTTACAGCAGAGTCGGAGTCCTGCGGCGCGGCGACCTTATCCAGTACCTTCTTCGCCGCGACCGGTTGCTTCGCCTCGAACAGCGAATGAGCCCATTCGTATCCCGTCTGAAAGTCTCCGGGGCGCACGGCCCATGCTTTTTGGAGGTACTTTGCAGCGTCGTCATACTGGTGCAGAGCGGCGAGTGATGTCCCCAGGCCAAGCAGAGCCATGAAATCCTGCGCATCGCGCGCATGGGCCTCGCGAAAGTTGGTGGCAGCCTCTTGATAACGGCCAAGTTTCGAAAGCAGCACGCCGAGGTTGTTGTATCCCATCGTCGACTTCGGCGAGAGACGGATCACAGTCCGAAAACTCTCCTGCGCCTCGGTGTCGCGGCCGATTTCGCTGGCCGCAAGTCCCTTCAGGTTGTAAAGAGAAGGATCACGGACCCCCGCCCGGATGGCCGCATCAATCACCGCCAGAGCGTCAGCACTTTTTCCATGCTGAAGCAGTTCCAGCGCCCGGTCATAGGCTTGTGTTGTCTCCGGGACATCCGCTTGCGCGGTGGCGCCTTGGGGAGCCGCAGTCGCCGCAACCTCGAAGATGCACAGCCCCGCGGCAACAACCGCGGTGACGCTGATAACTCTGGCGATAGCGTGAAAAGGCTGAATCAGAACGATTCCTGTGAAACGATCCCTTTGCCTTCCTGGATCACGACCAGCCGATTCGCGGCCACGTGCTCGAACGCTTCTTCCGCTCCGCCCAGCCACCGAACCTGCACGCGCGCGTCTTTCGCCGCGCCAAGTCCGAAGTGCAGTCGGAGATCATTCTGTGAGCAAAAACTTCCGCCGCTTCGAACTTCTTGTACCTGGCGCCGGTTGCTCGCGTCGACAGTGACACGCGAACCAATCGCCGCCCGGTTCGTCTTCGTTCCAATCAGCTTCACCAGCAGCCACGCGTTTGTCGGCGGAGATTGATTACGCAGCAGCGAAGGATAGTCATTGAGATTATTGAGAACGATGTCGACACGTCCCGTATTGAAGATGTCGCCCAAGGCAGCGCCCCGGCTGCACCGTGACGCTGAAAAGGCCGGACCCGCCTGATCGGACACATTCACGAACCGGCCATTGATGCTGCGCATCAGAATCAGCTTGCTGTCCGTCTTCGGAAGCTGATGATGTGTCCCAGTTCCCGGCGAGTAGATGGAACCGCTGGCGATCACGAGGTCGGGGCGCCCGTCATCATCGAAATCGATGAAGCCCGTACCCCATTTCACTGAAGTAGTTTCACCCGCCAGTCCGGAGGGCACGGTCACATCCGTAAAGAAGCCCTTGCCTTCGTTGTGATAAAGACTCGGCATCTCGTCCGAGAAATTCGTCTTTACAATATCCAGCATCCCGTCGCCATCGTAGTCGACGGAATCGGCGCCCATTCCACCCTGCGTGCGCCCGTTGGCATCATAGGCCACACCCGCCAGCATTCCGCTCTCACGAAAGGTGCCGTCGCGGTTGTTCATGAACAAGAGACTGGGAGTGGAATCATCCGCAACGTAGATGTCGGGCCAGCCATCGTTGTCGTAATCACCCACACAGGGAGTAAAGCCGAAGGTGGGCTCAGCTTTGCGAATTCCCGCCTCTTCGGAAACGTCGGTAAAAGTACCGTTGCCATTATTGCGGTAGAGAAGATTCTTCGTGCCCTTGAGTCCCGCAACACCGTAGAGCACAGGCGACTGCTGGCCCATCAGCGCCGGATTGCTGTCATAAAGCAGCAATCCGTATTGATGATCAACATAGTTGCTGACGAACAGATCGAGATGACCGTCGCGGTTGTAATCGACGAAGGCGGCGCCGGTATTCCAGTGTTCGTCGGCCTGCAGCAGTCCGGATTCGCGAGTTACATCCGTAAAGGTGCCATTGCCGTTGTTGTGATACAGAACGTTGCTGCCGAAATACGTCACGAACAGGTCGAGGCTGCCGTCGTTGTCGTAGTCGCCGACGCAAACGCCCTGTCCCCAGCCATGCCGTACCAGTCCCGCTTTCTCGGTCACGTCAGTGAACGTTCCGTCGCGATTGTTGCGATACAGGTGGTTGGTCGGTTCTTCGCCTTTGGGGAAATCCTTAAGCCCCCAGCCATTGACCACGAAAATGTCGAGCCAACCGTCGTTGTCGTAATCGAACAGGGCGATACCGCCGCCGGTTGTGGAAAGCAGAAAGTCCTTGTTCTCGTGGCCTATAAGAACCGTCTTTGCCAGCAGTCCAGCTTCTTTCCCCACATCAACGTAGCGCGGAAAATACGCAGGCGGAGCGGCCGCACCGAAACTCGTGCCCAGAAACGGCCGCAGCAGAGAACCCGCTCCCGCCGCTGCCAGATTCCTGAGCCACTGTCTTCGGTTCAGCGTCATCTTTGCGATTCTAAAGCCGAGATGGAGATGGGGGAAGGAAAACGCGCACTACGCAATCTAAGCTCTGACCTCGTTGCGCGAGTCAGACGAATTTCTGTTGGGCCGGAGCTGAAATCCGCAAGACTCCCGTACGTGCAGCTCCGGCGGGAGTTTCACGGTGCCACCTCGAACCGGCTCGCCCTTGATCCGTTCCAGCAACAGTTCCGTTGCCTCGAATCCAATCCGATACTTCGGCAGCTCCACTGTGGTCAGCCGCGGGCGGAAAACCGCGAGCCACGGGTAATCGTCGAAACTCACCAGCCCAAAATCTTCCGGACACCGCATCCCCATCTCTTCCGCGGCTTTCAAAAGGCCCACCGTCATAAGGTAGTTTGCGACATAGATACCGTCCGGGCTTCGTGAAAGCAAAGCATGTCCACCGCGATAGCCCGAGTCAATTCGATAGTCACCCTGAACCACCAGCTCCGGCTCGTGAGTCAGCCCGTTGGCCTCAAGCGCGTCGCGAAACCCCTTCCAACGCTCCCGGCCGTTGCTGACCGTCATCGGGCCGCCCAGCAATCCGATTCGTCGATGCCCCGCTCTTGCCAGTTGGCTTACCGCCTCATACGCCCCCTTGTAGTCATCGGTGACAACGGCGTCTTTCGTGAGATCAGGATAAGTCCGCATCAGCAGCACGAACGGAACCCCCGCATCGTCGATCACCTGCCGCAACACAGGACGGAACGCCTGCGGCGATTTGGTCAACAGAATGCCGTCCACGCGCTTGGCCAGCAGCACTTCCAGGCACTCTTCCTCCCGCTCCAGACGATCGTCGCTGTCGCACAGCAGGATGTTGTAGCCGTGCTTCTGTGCGGCATCTTCCGCGCCGCGAACGACCAGCGGAAAAAATGGATTGGAGATGTCGGGAACTACGATCCCAATCGTGTGCGTGCACCGTTTCGCCAATCCGCGGGCCAGCAGGTTAGGGCGGTAGCTGAACTTCTGAATCGCTGCATCGACCCGCTGCTTCAGCGCCTTGCCGACGTGGCTCTTGTCGTTGATGACCGCCGAGACGGTAAAAACCGATACGCGAGCTTCTTTAGCGACGTCGTAGATGCTCGGAGTCTTGTTTGCTTTCCGCTTGCGAGTCTTTCTTTCCGGCGGCATATGCTTGTTCGGTCAAGACCAAGTGCGGTCTGCTTCCAGCTTTAAAAGAAGCAACACACCACATCTTGCTTGAATGCTCCAATACTTTCCATCATATCCCGAGCTGGCGCAGGTATTCTCTCCCCGCAATGGCATTGGGCAACGGAGCATCGGCCCCAACCCCGCCCGGCAGCACGTCCGCTTCGACCACCACCCAGCCGTCAAAATTCCCCTTTTGCAAAAGGGAGATGACTTTGGGGAAGTTGATGTCCCCCTTGCCGAGGGGCGCAAAGATTCCGTGCCGGACCGCCGCGTGAAAATTCATGCGGGCGCGGCGTGCTTCCGCCGCTTTCCCTTCGTACAAATCTTTCAGGTGCACGCACCACACCCGCGACACCTGCTCTTCGAGAAATGCCACCGTATCCCCGCCACAATAGACGTAATGCCCGGTATCTAGACACAGGCCCAACTCGTCGGCGGGAAACAGCGCAAACAGGCGGTCAACCTCCTCCGGTGTTTCCACATGGCTTCCTGCATGATGGTGAAACGCGACCCGGAGACCGACCTTCTTGCACAACCCAATCACTGAGCTGATCGCGCTTGCCGCCGCCTTCCACTGCGCATTGCTCCAGGAGAGCTGATTTGCGTCATTGCGGCGCCCGGCTGTAGCATTTCTGTCCGGCAGTATCTTGTCGGAGAGGACCAGCAGGCTGGCTCCTGCATCACTGATCAGCTTTGCCGACCGTGCCACAAACGCCAAGCCGTCCGCGAGCGCGGATGCATTGCCCAGCTCAATATCGACAAAGGCCGAGCAAAGCGTCAGCGACCGCTTCTTGAGCTGTCCTCGCAGCTGAGCGGAGTCGGCAGGGAGAAATCCATACGGCCCCAGCTCCGTGCCCGCGTAGCCGGAAGCTTTAATCTCATCGAGCACTCGTCCCCACGGATAATCGGCCGGCAGTTCGACATGCTCCATGATCCCCCAGTTGATCGGCGCGCTGGCTACACGAATCGCCATGCCTTGACCCCTTTCATTGATTAAGGAAGGGCGCCTGCCTGCATCAACCCTGGGCCTCGCACAATCCCGTAGCTGCTCTCTGTGCAGAAACAGGGCGGCCAGCGCCGCCCTGTCAACCGCGCAATGGTTCTCGTGGAGCCTAGAACTCTAGCTTGAGGCCAAACTGAATCTCGCGTTGGGCATCAGGCAGCGTCTGGGTGATGGCTCCACCTCCACCCGAACGCCCACTGCAATCAGTAGGTCCTCCAGAAACCGGTGTCACACAGCTAAAGTTGACAATCCCAGCCCCGCTGCTACCGCCGCCCGATCCTACATTCGGAAGGTTGAAGTTGGGATGGTTGAAGATGTTAAACAATTCAGCCCGGAAAACCAGCCCAAACCTCTCGTTCAGGTGGAACGTCTTATAGGCTGAGAAGTCAAAGTTCACCATGTCGGGGCCACGCAGTATGGCGCGCCCTGCGTTCCCGAAGTTGCGCGCAAAGCATTGGGTGCTGCCACAGTTGTTCTGTCCTGGAACTGAGGCAAGCGCCGGAGCGACGAACGCGGCCTGATTAAACCAGCAATCCCGAGTCTGATGGCCCGGATTGCTGCAGCCGAGCGCTGTTTGCGTCGCGACGTCAAAGGAGAAATCTGTAGGGTTGTGAATGATGTCCGGACGCGGAGGGAACGCTCCAGTATTGGTAAGGTCGCCGCCCGTCAGCACATCGAAGGCCTCTCCGCTGCGCGCTCTGGTTACGCCTGCAACCTGCCAACCTCCAAGAACGGCTTGCGCCACGCTATTGGCATCGCCTCCAAAGTGCTTCCCTTTGCCGTATGGCAATTCGTAGACGTAACTCACAGTCAGTTGGTGACGGAAATCCGGGGTCGTTGGCCCCCTCTCAGCCGCAACATTATGAGCGTTCTGGACGTCACACTGGTTCACGTTGCCGTCCGCCGTTCCCACGGATTTCGCGAAGGTGTAGGCAGCTAAGACATTGAACCCGCCCGAGAAACGATGCTCGAGCGAGGTTTGTAACCCGTTGTAAAACATGCTCAGCCGTGCGACGTCCAGCGGCAGAACCGTATTCAAGCACGGCCGGGTGGCGAAATAGGGTCGTCCCTGGTTAAAAGCAGTATAGCCACCGGGGCACAGTGTGCCTGTGCCGCCGAAGTTCGAGTCCAGAGGGACTAGCGGCTGATTCAAGTTCGAGGATTCGTGGTCGAACAAGTTGTTGCTCTTACTGCCAACATAGCCGGCCCTGACCACCCAGTTTTGACCGAATTGCTGCTCCAGCGTCAAATTCCACTCATAAATCCGCGGAATCTTTCGCACAGGGTCGAACGAGGATGCCCCGATCACCCCCGTGGTTCGCACTGTCCCATAGGGATTCGCGGGATCGGGCTGAGTGAATGTCGCTGGGAATGCTCCCAGCAACTGATTGGAGGACAACAACGGATTTACATTTGGATAGTTGAAGGACAGCACCGCCAGAGAGGGGGGATTCAAGCCCAGGTCGTCGAAGATATTTCCTTCGGCGGCATAGAAGATCCCAAACGCACCGCGGGCAACTGTCTTGGGACGGACATTCCACGCAAAACCCACTCGCGGCGCCCAATCGTTTTTGTCGAATTTCACTCCGCCGTGGGACGACGTGTTGACCGTCAGGGTTTGCAGGTTAAAATTGCCCACGGTGGGACCGCCGGCCGGTGAGCTGATCTCATACCGCAAGCCCACGTTCAGAGTCAGATTTGGGGTCACACGGATGTTGTCCTGCACAAACTCCGACAAATCCCAGTAACGCGTTGGATCGACAATTCCTGCAAGGTGATCTTGCAGCGTAGATTGCGGAATGCCTAGCAATAAATCGGCCAGCCCATACGACGAGTAATTGCCACTGAATGACAGCAAACCCGAGGGCGCTGTCTGTTGGAAGAAGTTCCGTTGCTGTCGCCGAAAGTCAACACCGAATCTCAAAGAATGTTTTCCGTGTGTCCAGCTCAGGGTGTCGCCCAATTGGTAAACGTTTTCGGCAATCGTTTCCGGCACCCACAGCGAATCCCCGAGTTGCTGGTAGCCGCTGATGTTGATCTTGGTCAGGCCGGAGGAATTGCCCCCATGGTTGGCGTTGGGAATAAGCGCCTTGTTGCCAGCGTTGCTCCCGAAATCCAGCGGCAGGGTGGCGTCTTTGAAACGATTGAATCCTACCCGCAGGTCGTTGAGCAAACCGGGATTGAAGATGTGGCTCCAGTCCGCAGCCACGCTCTGCACCTTGTTGTTCAGAGTGGCGGACGTGCCCGAACCTGCCCCTCCGTCCACGTTGGGGAAATTGGAGGGATTCGTTGCGTTAGGGGTGGCAATGGCGTAGTGGGCAAAGAAGCGGTCCTTTTGGCTAATGTTGTAGTCGAACCGTGTCTCGAACGCAGTCTCATCGAATTTGTATTTTCCGTTGAAAATGAAATTATTCGTGAGCGCATTCCCGGAAATATTCGGCTTAGGAAACAGATTGACGATATTCTGACCCACGTTGTTGATGCACCCATCCCCAGTGCACGTCGGAATGATGTTGCCGGTATACGGGCCGCCACCAGGGAAAGGGTTATTAATTTGTATCGGCTGCGGGAGCGCTAGCAACTCGCTGAAGTTCCCCGAGTGCATCAGCATAGTTGGCACGGTGCTGATGAACGGCAGCTCTTCCCGAATATCACTACGCTGGATCGAGCCAAAAATGAACATCTTGTTTTTCACGATCGCGCCGCCCAGTTGGCCTCCGTACTGGTTCCTTTGGAAGCCCAGCTGGCTGGTTGCGAAAAAATTCCGCGCGTCGAGTCTGTCATTACGCAGAAATTCCCACGCCGCCCCGTGAAGCTGATTGGTTCCGGAACGAAGCACCAGGCTGACCATCGCGCCGCCGCGCCCGTATTCAGCGCTCATGGAGTTTTCTTCCACTCGAAATTCCTGGATGGAATCGGGCGGTGGCTGAATCACCACTGTGCCATTGCCGAATTCGTTATTGTCCATACCGTCGAGAAGGTAGTTGTTGTCAAAGATACGCAGCCCATTGACGGACAACGCGGTTCCTGGCCGGTTATTGTCGGTTGATCCCGCCCCCGCGCTGGTTCCGGTAGCTCCCTCGTTCGCCCCGGGGCCGAGGTAGGCGAGCTTGAAGAAATTCCTGCCGTTCAATGGCAGCTCAACGATGCGTTTTTCGGTTTCTATCGTTCCCAGGGAGGAGGTCTCGGTCTGAAGCAGGGGAGGAGCGTCGGTCACTTCCACCGTCTGCGTCACGGCCCCGACTTTCAGAGCGGCATCGACACGAAGAACCTGCCCGATACCGATTGTCACGTTGGACTGGACCACGCGCTGGAACCCGGCTTTTTGAAACGTGATTGTGTACTGGCCAATCTTCAGGGGCGTGATGTTGTAGCTTCCCGATGCGTCGGCGGTGACGGTGGTCGCGGTAGAAGTTGAAATTTCAGCGGCAGTCACGGTAACGCCCGGGACGTTCGAACCGGACGCGTCAGAGACCGTACCCACGATGCCTCCCGTTGTCAGCTGTGCCAGAACGAACGGTGATTGGCAGAACATCAACACTGCACAAACCACGAGGCTCCCCACGAACCAGGTGCGCTTTGTCATAAGTTTCCCCCCTCGGAAACCGTGTGCTGCGATTCTAATCGGAAATGATTAGTGCGAATAAGCGCTTATCATATAGCGCCGTTTCTGGCACAATGTCAAGCGCTTTTTGCGGCACAAATCTCTTTGATAGAAGCAATTACAAAAATTCGATGACGCTTAGCAGCCGACCTCAAATCTATGCAAAATTGGATTGCCCTGACTATGCAAAACTGGATTGCCATTTACGGCTTTCAGTCGGCGTTCGAATCGATGACCACGGTCCGGTTTTCACGCGCCGACCGGTAAATGGCCTCGATCGTGGCTACATCGCGGAGCCCTTCCATCCCGTCGGACTTCGGGTCATGTCCGCGCCGAATACAGTCGGCAAAGTGGTCGAGTTCCAGGACAAACTCGTCCATGACTTTGAACTTCTGCTCGAACCATCGCCCCTGGATCTTGCCGAACAGCCGCCGCTCCTCTTCAAAAGCGAATGCCGGGTTGAGCGCCGCCCATCCCTTGTCACCGTGAACCTGCACGAACGAAGCTGCCCGGGAGCTGTAGCTCGATGTGCCCTGGCAAACCAACCCCTCGGGGTGCGTTAGACGGAAGGCGATACTGTCTTCAACCTCGGCAAAGCGCTTTGGATCATCGGTCCAGGAATGCGCCGATGCCTCGGTCGGATTGGTCCCCGCCAACCAGCGCATCGTATTGACGCAATAAACTCCGATGTCTATGAGCGAACCGCCTCCGGCCAGACGCCGGTTCAGTTGCCAGCGAACCTTGTTCGGATCGACGATCTCCGTGTAGGTCGAAAACATGTGCCGAAGCCGCCCGAGCTTGCCGGTGGTGATCAGCTTCTTGAGCGCCACGCTGCCCGGCTCGAAGTACTTCCGATAAGCAGTCATCAGCCGGACGTTATTCTCCCGGCACGCGTCCACCATGCGGCGGCATTCTTCGACCGTGTTGCCTAGGGGCTTTTCACACAGCACATGCTTTCCCGCCGCTGCCGCCCGAACTGTCTGCTCGGCATGTTCCCCATTAATCGAAGCCACGAAAACCGCATCGACCTCAGGATGATTCAGACATTGATCGTAGTTCTCGAACCCGAAGCAGTCCTTCGCGTCGACGCCGAACTTTTTGCCGAGATGCTTGGCCCGCTTAGGGTCATGACTCACCAGGGCGACCAGTTTGCACTTCTTGCTGTGGCGGAAAGCCGGCAATACAGAAGTTTCCGAGATAAAGCCCAGGCCGACTACCGCATACCCGACACGTTTTGAACTTGCCACGCGGTCAATCCTTTCATCCAATCATCCAAAATTCGAAATCTATTCCTGCAACGTCAAGCGACATCCGGATTCGGAATCATAATGTCCCGTACCAGCCCATCGAGGTCATGGCAGGCCGTTATGAACTGACGAAGCGTCCGCCGAGTCGGCCCGAAGGAGTCGAATTCGTCGACCGTAAGTCCGCCCTCCGTGTAGGCTCTCCGGAAATCCGCGAACTTGCGCGAGAGTTCTTCCACAATCGCCGGGTTCACCGGCTTATCGATCCGCGGACGCACCTCAACGTCGCTGGCGTTCAAGCGAACCTGCCAGGGACAGGGAGGAGAAATGACGACATCGCCGCCGATGAATTCGCTCCAGTGCATGTGGTTGCGAAAGGCCGCCGATAGCAGGCGTACGCGGTAACCGCGCTCACGAAAAATCTGGTATGCCTTCTTGAATACCGCGACGCCCGCCCACTCCATGTATCCGGGGTCGATTGTTATGTTTTCTTTCTCAGCGACGATCTTCAGCCAGTCATCCAGTCGCCCGACCATGATCGTGCACACGGGCCCCATCGCCGCAATGTCCTTACCTTCTCTTTCGCGGCGCTTGAGGCCGCGTTCCACCGCTTCGGCCACCGCGATACATTGCGACAGCGTAAAGCTCACCGTCGCGTTGATGCTGATTCCGCGATACGTCGCTTCCTCAATTGCAGGAATGCCGGCGCGGGTTACTGGAATTTTGACGATCATGTTCGGTGCAAGCCCATCGAACTCCTGGGCCTGTTTCACCATTTCCGCCGAGTCGCGATAGAAGCGCGGATCGGTCTGTATCGAGAGCCTGCCGTTGCGTCCGCGATGCGCATCAAAAGTGGGCTTCAACAAGGCGGCCGCTTTCACGGAAATCTCACGCACCAGTTGCCAGCCGATCTCCTCTTCCGTCGCACTTGGCCGTTCTTGAATCAGCGCGTGGATGCGCTCCTTCCACAACCCCATTTCCTTCTTGAGGATACCCAGCACAATCACCGGATTGCAGGTGGCCCCCACCGCACCATGTTCGATCGAGTAGGTGAGTTCCTGGATCGATGCCGAGTCATTCCACAGACAAGTCGGTGTGGACTGCGTCATCTCATGCAGAGGACTTTTGTAGCTCACCGGAGCAGTAACTTGCGTCATGACTTCCTCGGTCCACTGCTGGTGTCCGTCGTGGCTCCCGCACCCACGCCGCATGCCTTGGACTGCAGATAGGAATTCTCCGCAGCAACCGCGATCTCGAGAGCGCGCAAGCCGTCTTGACCCGTAACCCGCGGAGCCCGGTCGTGCAGCATGCTCTGCACGAAATCCTTGACCTCGGCGACGTAAGCGTCGTCAAACCGGGTGAGAAAATGGTCAGCTAGCGTTTGCGTGCCACCCTCGGTGCTCAAGAAAGTCACCGGAGTCTGCTGTAAATTGCCCACCAGAATCGACCCTCTCGACCCCGCAATTTCAGTGCGGATGTCGTAGCCATAGACAGCCTGCACATACGACTCGACATTCCCGATGGCACCGTGTGCGTACTTGAGATTTACAACGCCCGCGACAATGTCCCCGTACTCCGCCACTTTCGGCCGAATTGCAACGGTCGCATATGCGTGGACTTCTTTCACTTCATCGCGCATGAGCCAGCGAGCCAGATCAAAGTCGTGGATGCTGTTGTTGTAGAACAGCATGCCGTTTAGTCGCGACTGATAGGACGAGATGGGCGGAGCGTCCTTGTCGCGTCCAATGGATTTGAAGACCACGGGCTCGCCAATTTCACCCGCTTCAATCCGCTTCATCGCCGCCGCATACCCAGGATCGTAGCGGCGCATGAATCCGATCTGCAGACGGACACCAGCCTTGGCAACCCCATCCAGGGCGGCATGCGCGTCAGGCAGGCTTAGCGCAAGCGGCTTTTCACAGAGAATCTGTTTTCCCGCGGCGGCTGCGCTGCGGATCGCCTGAGCGTGAAACTTGTCTGGAGTGGCGATAACAACGCACTCGATATCCTTAAGCTCCAGCATGTCTTCAAAGCTTGCAAACGCATGCTCGATTTCAAGTTCAGCCGCCACCTGCTTGGCTTGATCAATGGCGACGTCGGCCACCGCAATCAACCGAGCTTCCGGTACCAGGCGGCGGATGTTCTCCGCGTGCCGCCTGCCCATCGCCCCCACTCCCAGGACCCCAATCCCTAACTTACGCATTTAAACTTCTCCCGAAAACTCTCAGCGCTCCGAAGGCCAGAAATATCTTTCTTTCTTCTTGCCTTCCAAATACTTGGCGCGCGCCTGCTGGACGGACTCCAACTCCGAAACTTCCGCAATGGGAACGTCCCACCACGACTCGTAACCAGGAACGCGGTCGTCATAATCGGTTTCGACCACAATCACCGAAGTCCGCGACTGCTTTCTTAAGTCAGTGAGGGCCTCCGCGAACTGCTCGCGGGTTCGCGCCCGCACCGCATGCGCCCCCAGGCTGGCCGCATTGGCAACGAAATCCACCGGAACCGTAGCGCCCGCGCTTGCCGGATCGCGGTATTGATACTTGGTACCAAATCCGCCGCTTCCGCATGCGCGACTCAAGCCCCCAATGCTTGAGAATCCGTGATTGTCAAACAGCACAATGTTGAGCTTTACGTTTTCTTGCAACGATGTGACGATCTCCTGCGCCATCATGAGGTAGGAACCGTCGCCAACCAGAACGTAGACTTCGCGGCCCGGATCGGCCATTTTGACCCCGAGTCCGCCCGCGATCTCGTAGCCCATGCAGGAATAGCCGTATTCCATGTGGTAATTCTTCGGATCGCGCGTCCGCCACAGTTTATGCAGATCGCCCGGCAAACTGCCCGCGGCGCAGACGACGACATCACGCGCACCCAAGCTGGCGTTCAACATTCCGACCACTTCTCCTTGACTCAGCGGCGGGCCGTGCCGGCGAGCGTAGATCCGATCAACCTCATTCATCCACTCATCGTGCAGGCACTTTATTTCGGAAGCGTAGTTCTCCGCCACGCGATACGACGAGAGCGCCGTGGAGAGTTCCTCCAGCGCCGTGCGCGCATCTCCGACCACAGGCAGCGCGGCATGCTTAGCGGCGTCAAACTCCATCACGTTGATGTTGATCATCCGTACGTCAGGATTCTGAAAAGCGGTCTTCGATGCGGTCGTGAAGTCGCTGTGGCGTGTACCGATGGCAAGCACCAAGTCGGCGCTCGCCGCCAACCGGTTAGCCGCTGAAGTACCCGTGACCCCAATTGCTCCGGCCGACTGTGGATGATCAAAGTTGAGCGAACCTTTTCCCGCTTGGGTCTCGCCCACCGGAATTCCCGTGCGGGCCGCGAAACTGGAGAGAGCTTCGGTTGCTTCCGAGTAGATCACGCCTCCACCGGCAATGATCAGCGGTCGTTTCGCCGTCCGAATCCACTCGGCGGCCTGGCTGAGCAGGGCTGCATCCGCTCGGGCCCGAGGAACAACCCATGTGCGCGGACGGAAGAATTCTTCGGGGTAGTCGTACGCCTCGGCCTGCACATCCTGCGGGAGCGCGAGCGTTACAGCGCCGGTTTCAGCGGGCGAACTGAGTACGCGCATCGCCTCCGGCAAAGCAGTCAGAATCTGCTCCGGCCGCTGGATACGGTCCCAGTACCGCGAGACTGGACGAAAACAGTCGTTCACAGAAATATCCTGACTGGCAGTCGACTCTAGTTGCTGCAGGACGGGGGCGACGTTGCGCCGCGCAAAAATGTCACCTGGGAGAAGCAGAACAGGCAGGCGATTAATCGTTGCTCCCGCCGCGCCGGTCAGCATGTTGGTGGCGCCCGGTCCAATCGAGGTAGTGCAAACGAGCGTGCGCAGTCGGTTGCTCATCTTCGCGAAGGCGGCGGCGGTGTGCACCATCGCCTGCTCATTGCGGCACAGGTAATAGGGAAAGTCCGGGTTTTGCTGCAGAGCCTGTCCAATCCCGGCGACATTGCCATGTCCGAAGATGCCGAAGCACCCGGCAAAGAAAGCATTTTGCTTGCGGTCGCGCGATACGAACTGGGTTTTCAGGAACTGAATGATGGCTTGCGCAGTGGTCAGCCTTCGCGTCATGTCTCTACCCCAGTGAGCCCGGTCCGATGCCAGAGCAGGATACTGCAACTTGCCGTCAAGCACCAGAATATTTTGCCAGGAATACAAACCGCTTAGGCAACTCCTCGAAACCATGGACTTTCACCGCAAGGAGCATGTCCACTGGCTCTGGATATTGGTTTGATCTGCCCATTTACCGAGAACCGGATTCTCTGCTGTCGTTCGGCCCGGCGGCTTGGTTCTTTGCAACGATATAAGGGGTTAGTAGACACATAAGGGCGTGTTTCTCCGGGTCCTAATAAAGTTCGAAAATTGCTTTTTTCGTACACCGCCGTTGAACGAGCGGCCATGCTGACGAACCTCGGCACCCTCAATGCGTCGTGTATAGTCGTATTTTCCTATGACCAAGAAGTCTGGGCGAACCGCAGGAACCCGGGGATCCAAGGCGCCAAGCATCTACGATGTGGCCCGCGAGGCGAAGGTTTCGGTATTCACCGTCTCGGCGGTGATCAACGAGACTGGACGGGTCAGCGCGACCCTCAGTCGACGCGTGGAAGCGGCGGTTCGTAAACTTAATTACCGGCCGAATCTTCTCGCTCGCAGCCTGGCGAAGAAGCAAACACATACTTTTGGCATGGTGGTTACGGATATTGCCAACCCTTTCTTCCCCGCCATCGTGCGTGCTGCTGAGGATGCCGCGCAGAAAGCTGGTTACAGCATGTTGCTCTGCAACAGTGACGACAAAGCGGACAAAGAGGCGGTCTACCTCGATCTTCTGATTTCCAAACGCGTCGACGGCATCATTCTGAACAAAACTCCGGCCGCTCTTAGCGCGTCCCAGCGCAAAATGCTGGATGAATCGAATATTCCCATCGTCCTGCTGATGAGAACCTGTCCCGACCTGAAGACCGACATCGTGCAAACCAATGACAAGCAGGGCGCTATGGATGCGGTCGATCATCTTGCGCGTATCGGGCATAAGAGAATCGCATTCGTCAGCGGACCCATGAACGTCAGCAACGCCCGCGCCCGCCGTCTGGGTTACACCAAGGCGCTGGAAGCTCGGGGACTGGAGTACGATCCCGAACTGGCCTTTGAAGGCGATTATCGAATCGAGTCCGGCCACCGCGCCGGGCATGCTCTGCTGCCCAAGCGGCCGGATGCCATCCTGGTAACGAACTACTTGATGACCATCGGGCTGATGAGCGCGGCCGAGGAGATCGGCTTACGCTGTCCAGAAGATTTCGGCTTGATCAGTTTTGACGACTATCCCTGGTCGGGCTGCTTCCGCCCTCGTTTGACGACCATCGAATTGCCGAAGCAGGAACTCGGCAGCACAGCCGTGCAATTGCTGCTCGAACGCATCAAGGACAAACGCACCAAACCTGTGACTGTGAATCTGATGCCCCAGTTGCGCGTTCGCGAATCCTGCGGCTTCATGCTGCACTCCAGGAAAGACGCGGTCGACACCGCCTAGCAAACTGTGGGAAAAATCGAGATTCGTATCAGGGTATCGCCTTGGCGATACCGCAAGCCCTTCAAGATCGACCCGCCCCTCAGGGGCTAGGCGTCCGGAACGCCAATATACACTTGCTGCGCCTCGATCTTGGTGGGATAGGTCTGCAGGTTCACGCACACCGGAGCACCCTTCGCTTTTCCGGTAGGAATCTCAAATCGGCCCTGATGCCTGGGGCACTCGATGATTTCCCCCAGCACCAGCCCATCGGCCAGAAACTCATCCTCATGCGTGCAAAGTCCATCGGTCGCATAATAGCCGCTCGGTGTGTGGTAAATCGCGTAGATTTTTTCGCCGTGCTCAAACTGCGTCACATCTTCCGCGGCAATATCGGCCACGTTACACACCCTGTGCCACGTAATCGCGCTTTCAGGCATAGTTTGTTCCCTTAGCCTGCGGGAGTTCCCGCAGAACAAAATAGCTCGCATCTTTCGATTGCTTGACCAGCGCGGGAACAATTTCGCGGAATGCTTCGATCAAGCCGCAATACGTGTGCGGCAGCGCATCTTCGACCCGATCATGCAGGTCGGGCAGCGCGTGAAACGGGACCATCGGGAACATGTGGTGTTCAATGTGGTAGTTCATGTTGAAGTACAGAAAACGGAACACCGGGTTCATCTTGACCGTGCGCGTATTCAGCCGGTGATCGCGTACGTTTTCCGCCAGGCCGGCATGTTGCGTCAGTGAAAAGATCTGATGCAGCCAGCCTCCGTAAAATCGCGCCAGCGGGAAAAATAGAACTGGGAGCCAGCTCTTGTTGGTCACGGACCAAACAATCATTCCGGCATAAATAGCAAGGTAGCAGCGTGACCACCAGAACATCTTGCGCCACTCGCTTGGCGGCACGAAGTCCTTGGCCAATTTTGTGGGTACGCCCAGTGCGTGGCAGATCATCGCGTGGAACATCTGGATCGCGTCCGGTATCCAGAAAAAATCAAGCAGCACTCGGCCAAGATTTGCCGGCCGCATCACCTGGATCTCCGGATCCAAGCCCAGCATAATTGTTTCCGTGTGATGCCGGGTATGGCTCCAGCGCATATACGTGCCTTCCTTCATATTCATGATGGAGGAAAGCAAATAGAACATCTCGTTCAGCCAGCGTGTCCGGAACGGAGTGCCGTGGGCGCACTCATGCCATCGCGCATCGCAGGAACTGTAAATAGTGCCGTAGAGGAAAAACGCAGGAAGCACCCAATGGCTGCCCACTGAGGCGTATGCAAGGTAACCGCTGGCGGCAAGACACGCCAGCCAAAGTCCGAAGTTCGCGATACCCTTTCCGTTGCCTCGCGCCATCAACTGCTTCAGTTCTTTGCGAGGAATTTCAGGACGGTACCAATCATCCAGCGGTTGCGCCATAAAATTGCACCAGTCCCACTTGCCGGGTTAGCTGCCCGACTCGCTAAAGTCGATTGCTACGGGTTGACCCAGAGCCTTGGTCTTCAAAACTACGTAAACGCCGCCCACAACCAACCAGATCGCGCCAGCAACCAGCGTTGACCCCTGCAGTCCCAGAAAAATCACCAGGCAAAAAAGGAATCCCAGACTCGGAACGATGACGTCGAGGAACAAGTGCTGCTTTTCGGCCATGCCCGGAGAAAAACCAAAGTGCCGGACGGCAGACAGGTTCACGGCCATAAACGCTATCAACGCACCGAAATTTAGAATCTCAACCGACTGCTCCCATCCCATGGTTAAAGTGCCCAGATAGGCCAGACCGCCGGCAATGAGCACGTTGTATGAGGGGTTGCCGCGCTCGGCGTTCAGGTGACCGAAGATTTTGCGCGGCAGCACATTGTCTCGACCCATACTGTAGAGCAAACGTACCGCTCCGAGTAGACCCGCCAAACCGCACGCCAGGCTTGAAATCAGGAGCACGGCACCAAATCCGACGAACAGTTTGTAACCGCCCACGACGCTCGCCACATCCATAAAGGCCGTTTCCGGATTGACGAGCGTGCGGTAATCGGGCCACACCCGGACCGCCAGGTAAACCTGAAACGCGGCAAACAGTCCCGTGAACACACAAACAAGTACAGAAGCGAGTAATACGTTTCGCTTTGGATTCTCAACTTCTTCCGCCAGAATGCTGACCCCGTCGAATCCGATGTAGGTGGTCGCAGCTAACGCCGTACCCGCGGCAATCGCACGCACACTGAAGGTCCGCGGATCGTAGATCGGTTGAGTTGAAATTAGTCCTACCACGTGGTGGTGTCCGATGATGTACCAGATGGCCTCCCCGAGGAAAACCACCATGACGATCGACATCATCGCCAGCAGGATTTCATTGGCGCGAGCACTGGTGCGTATTCCAAACCAGCACAAGATGGTCATGGATCCAACCGCCAGCGCCGACAGCAGCGCGAAGGGCACATGCGGAAGCAGTCTCTGGATTGTGAGCGCCGCATACAAGCTGTTTTGCAGGGGCTGAAACAAGAATTCCAAAAACATCGCCCAGCCAACCACGAAACCGAATGTCGGATTGAAAGCCCGGCTGGCGTAGGTGTAGACCGATCCGGCGGATGGATAAACCGTTGCCATTCGTCCAAAGCTGACAGCGGTGGCGGTCATGGCAACCATCGCGGCCAGAAGCGTAATGACGGCATGGCCGTGCGAAAGCACTTGAGCCTCGCCAAACATAGGGACTACCGCGATCGGCGAAGTTAATATGACACCGTAGTAAACCAGATCCCAGAGACCGAGGACTCTCTTTAACCTGGGAGTCGTGGCAACTGCCGCAGCGCTCGTTGATTCCACCTCGGTCCCCTGGCCCATCATAGATGGGGTACTGACTCGATCCGCGTTCAGCCTCCGGACCTAGCGAAGCTCTGTTTCAACCGTGCAAAGCTGCAATCCTTACCGTCCGGATACAAGCGGCAGGCGGGGGTCCGTGTCTTTCCACGTGGAACGTAACCACACATGCTGCGGATCTTCCGTAACTGCCATTACACGAGACGTCCCCGCAAGAAAATTCAGGTAGTAAACGTCATAGCCTGGCCCCGCCACTACCGGGTGGTAGCCGCTGCGGACGAGAACCGCATCTCCGTCGCGCGTCTTCACCGTCCGTTCGGGAGAGTTCTGACCTGCATATAGGTGCTGGAGCGCGAATGCCTTTTCGTGATTCATCCGGTAGTAGTAGATCTCATCCAGATCGACTTCGGTAGGAGGATTGTGAACGTCGTGTTTATGCGGCGGATAACTCGACCAGTTTCCACCGGGAGTGTAAACCTCCACCACAATCAGCTTATCGGCCGTAAAAGCGGGAGTCATGATGTCCACAATCTGGCGAGAGGCGTTGCCCCCTCCCCGCAGACTGCTCACCACATCATGGGGAGTAATCAATTTCGGCTTCAGTTGCGCGCTGGAAGGCACTCTGCATTCGGCGATTTCGCAAACCGTTTCGGCCGTAAAGGCAACCTTATTTCCGGTCGGCAAATACAGAGCGTAGGGATAGCCATCGAATACGTTCTTCCGTTTGCCGATACGCTCCGCGCCCTGTCCCCAATCCGCTTGGCACGTTCCGCCCAGCAGCACAAATGCCGCCTCCTCGCCATTGGTTTCAGCCCGGTAGACATCGCCACGGCCTAGCCGCCGAACGAAGAAACTCATCCACTCCCACTTGGCCCTTTCGCGCGGCAAATCAATCAGTTCACCCGCCTGCTGCGAGGGCAGATTCTCAGAGTGAACGAGGGAATCACTTTCGCTCATGTGTTCTCCACTCCTGCGTCGCACAGGCCCAAATGAGACTATCGCCGAAGGCAATTACGATCATGTTGCTAACCGCTTTGACAATATGTCAAATGCGAGTTCCGTTGTCAATCAGCGACTTCCGGTAAGACAGAAGTTCCTCGCGGACTTCGCCTTCGTGGGTGGCTGGATCTACGAAACTGACGACCTTCGCCGGCAGACCGCTGCAAAACCCACGAGGCCTGGTATCACTCCTGCAAAATGCGCTTGCTCGCTGCAGAATGCAGGGTCCCAATAATCTTTCCCATCTGGCGTTCCCCTCCAACTCCATTCCTGCAACAAGTCGCTTCGCCAAGCGAATTTGCCCGTAACGTGCAACGAGTCAAGACGAGCCGCCGGCAAGCAGGCGCCGCTTAACCAGGCGACAGGATCGGGACCAATCAAGGAGACTGTATGTCAATCCTGTTTGTGCTGCTGATGTTCCTACTCGTCATCAGCGTCAGATATTTCGTCGAACCGAAAGCTTCACCTGCAATGAAATCTGAAATCATACTCAGCTGTGTGCGGTTTTTGGGGAGCAGGTCAAGCAAAGCAGGTATTGGCGGCATCGGTACTCACAGTCTCCGTCACACGTATAAATCGTGGCTGGATTCCGTGGGTACTCCGGTCGGCGTCCAACAGAAGCTAATGCGATACTCAGATATCCGCACCACCATGAATATTTACGGTGACGCGGTGAGTCAGGACATGGTGACCGCACAAGCTAAAGTTGTACGTTTGGCCATGCCGTCGTCGTGAAATGGATTGTGGAACGGATTGTGCATCCGGCAACTGCTTGAAAAGATGGTGGGCGCTGTAGGATTTGAACCTACGACTTCCACCGTGTGAGGATGGCACTCTACCGCTGAGTTAAGCGCCCACTGTTGCGGTTTGGTCATTGTAACAAATGGAGCCGCTCACCTTGGCGTCCTTTCACCATGCCCCCCAGCCTCTGTTGTTGCAACGATAAAATGTCGTATTCACTGCAACGAGATTCTGTCACCTCACAGCTTCGATGACCTCGATTTTGCCGACCCCAGGTGGCTGTCTGCTTTTATCCTTAATCCTGAACCGGATTCAGACCCGGACGACAGATGGGTCGTGGTCCTGTTTGGGTCGGCAAATGGTCCGGCCGAACGCCTGTAGTCTCGGGCGACTCCCCCCGGCACTGAGTTGCCTTCCGACACACTCCTGGCTTCTGATGGGGATCAACCGACCGCTCGCAGCCGCTCGGAACCCCGCCAAAATCGCTTTCGTAGCAGATTGAGACGCTCGCCGATGCAGCAACCTTAAGAATGGTTGCAAATAACACCGACCGGAAGTAATATGACTTTGGACGCAGTATTTCGCATCCATCTGAACCCAAAAACTAAAACTTCCAGGTAGAAACGCAGCCCTAGCGGTCAACGAAATCTAAAGGGGTGCCCAAGGCCCCGGTGCTATTCGGAGAGAATGCATGTCGTGGTACGCGTACTGCCTCACGGAACACCAAGCCCTAGCCAATGGTGTTCGCGCCCGTCGTCCCTTTCTGTTAGATGGAATTCAAGGAGTCAATGGTTCTCCGGTCATGAGCTATCCCAGCGGAGAATTCGCCGTAATTGTCAGCGAATATGACCGTACCACCTCGAAACTGGACGAAAAATCGGTTTTGGAGCATGCCCGGGTGGTCAGCCAGAGTTTCCGCACTGCCACCGTCCTTCCCTTCCGATTTGGAACGATTTTCGACACCGAAGACGCGATTCGTCAGGCCGTCCGCTCCAACCGCCGCACTTTCTGCGAGAGCGTCGAGCGCCTTCGCGGCAAGTCGGAAATGCGCATCAAGCTGACGGTTCGCGACGGCTCGCAGCGCGGCCCCCTCGAAGAGATCATCCTGCCTGACACGGTTGGGCGTGAGTACCTCAGCAAGCTCCGCGAGAAGGCGTCCCGCGAACGGGAACGCCAGACCAAGGCGCGGGCTCTTTCGGTACAGGTCCACAAGCTCTTCAATCCGCTGGAAGAGGAAGTAAGCTGTAAAAAGGTCGATTCCGACGGAATGCTCCTTGATATCGCCCACCTGATCGACACCAAATCCATTGAAAAATATCAGAACCGCTACAGCACAGCCGCGAAGCAGTTGAAGAACTGCCAAATGGTCGTGACCGGTCCCTGGCCCCCCTACCACTTCCTGCCTGGCAAGGTGCGGACCGTGGCTAGCGACAGCTAGAGCGATCGCGCTCAGGTCTTCAGCCCAGCCCCCTTCCGAGGGGGCTTTGCTTTTGGTGTGCTTGTTGTGTGGTGACGGGGCTTTGCCCCGTCCCGCGGGGCGAAGCCCCGCCACCTCACGACCCCTTAATTTCTGAGTATGTGCAGGGTTGTTCATCTGGGCTGGCTTTAATACGGGAATTCTTAAACTCGCCCGGCCTAAGGTATTCACCCTAAAATCTTGATTTTGAACAGTTTCCCAAAATGGGACCCGCTCCGAGCCGCCATTTCCCAATTTGGCGCGGCAAATGCTCCATCCATGCCACTGAAGAGGCCGTACCCTTTGAACCACTTCACTCTCGTTCTCGACAACTCACTCTGTCCGTTCCCGTCCAGGAGCGGCGTCAACTAGTTTTCCTCTGATTCCCGCCAACCAGCCTCTTTGAACAGTGGCCCCGAAAGGGGCCGCTTTTTTTGTTTCTCGCGCTCCTGTACACTCGCGGTTTGCATGACCTCTCAAACTGTGAAACCTCAAAAGACCCTCTTACTCTTCATCCCTCTCTTACTCATTGCCCTGGTTGGGCAGAAGCCGGTGCATGCCCAAATAACCCCGGCTTCCACTGACGACCTCCTTCTTGGCACCATGGAAAAGGAGTTGCATCGTGGTCAGGCCGAGCTCGCCAAGCAGGATCCGGCGCCCTACTTCACCAGTTACAACGTGTCAGACAGCGAATCGCTGGTCATTCTCAGCGCGCAGGGCGGCATCCTGACTTCGACGCGCGCGCGCCGCCGCAATGCCGACGTCAGCATGAGGATCGGCGCCCCCGCTCTCGATAACACCCACGACCAGGAGCGCTACTCCGGCCTTACTTCCGGCCAGCTTCCGCAGAAGGACGACCCCGATGCCATCGCCCGCGTCCTGTGGCGGCTGACTTACGAGCAGTACCGCAAGGCTCGCCAGGCTTTCACCAACGCCAAAACCAAGACCGCCGTCCGCGCCAAGGATGAAGACGACTCGCCCGATTTCTCGCAGGAGAAGCCGTCGACTTATACCGAGAAGGCTCCATTGCCCGCCTTCCCTGACCAGAAGGCTTGGGAAGAACTGGCGCGCCGTTATTCCGCGACCTTCCGCCAGTATCCGCAGGTCGAGGAGTCGCTGGTCTTTCTCTTCGCTTCCAAGAGTCACAGCTATCTGGTCTCAACCGAAGGCACGAAGATCGTTACGACCGACGCCATCTTCCGCATCATGATTCAGGGACAGACCCGCGCCGACGACGGCATGCAGTTGATGCGCGTGGAAACTTTCCAATTTTCCGACCCCTCAAAGTTTCCTTCCGAAGCCGAAGTCGCGGCCAGCGTCAAAAAAATGGCGGCGGATCTCGCCGAGTTGCGCGCCGCTCCACTGGCCGAACCCTACAACGGCCCCGCGTTGCTCTCGGGACGTGCGGCCGCCGTGTTCTTTCACGAAGTCCTTGGTCATCGCGTCGAGGGACAACGCCAGCGCGGACGCGACGAAGGGCAAACCTTCACCAAGAAGGTGAACGAAAAAATCATGCCCGAGTTTCTCAGCGTCACCGACGATCCCACGCTACATACCATGGGCGGCACCGAGCTATCCGGCTTCTATCGTTACGACGATGAAGGAATGCCCGCTTCGCGCGTCGAGGTGGTCAAGGACGGCATCCTCAAGAATTTTCTGATGGGGCGATTGCCGGTGAAAAACTTCAGCAACTCCAACGGCCACGGCCGCGCTCAAGAAGGACTGATGCCCGTCGGCCGCCAGGGCAATCTGATCGTCACTTCATCAAAGACCATTCCCGACGCTCAACTGCGCGCGCGCTTCATCGATGAAATCAAGAAACAAGGGAAGCTCTACGGACTTTACTTCGAAGACATCCAGGGCGGCTTTACTCTAACGTCGCGCGATCTGCCGCAGGCGTTTCAAGTGCTGCCGGTAATGGTGTGGCGCGTCTACGCCGACGGACGTCCCGATCAACTTGTTCGCGGCGTTGACATTGTCGGAACTCCGCTCACGGTGCTGACGCAGATCGCGGCCACCGGCGACACCACCAGCGTGTTCAACGGAATTTGCGGAGCGGAGTCAGGAAGCGTTCCGGTCTCCGCCGCCGCTCCGGCTATGCTGTTTTCCGAGATGGAAGTACAGAAGCGTAAATACGGAGACACGCGCCCTCCGATTCTTCCTCCGCCACCCGGAGCGATGGACCATGACGATAAGGGAGGCAAGCGATGATCGGACAAGGGTTATCGATCTCACGCTTCGTAAGTAAATGGTTGCCTTTGGGTGGCGCAGCGCTTCAGCGCTGCGATCAACCGCTTATTTTCAGATCCGGCTTTAGCCACTGCGGTGAGGCTGCCGAGCAACTTCTTCAGCTGAAGCCACATTCACTACCGTGCCTCAATCGCAGCGCTGAAGCGCTGCGCCACCCAAAAGTGAGCCTCTCCTCAAGAAGAAAAGGGTTTTTGATCGCTTGTCCGGTCCTGAGAATAAGTTACTCGGCGATCGCTTGCGCAATGGTTTTTGCGATCTTGCTCTGCGGTCTTGCGACTTCCGCACGCGCCGCGAACGCCACTTCCACCGACGTTGTTCTTCGCGCTCTGCGCGAGGAAATGGAACGGTCGAAGACGAAGCTCAAAATGGATAACGTCGCGGCACCTTACTACATCGAATACCGCGTCAGCGAAATCGAGCAGTTCGATGCCAGCGCGGTCTTTGGAGCGCTGCGCAGCCAGCAGCGCGAACACGGACGCCTGCTGCGCGTCGTGGTCCGCGTTGGCGACTACAAGCAGGATAGTTTCTTCGGTTCGGGAGAAGGAACGATCGATCTCGTTCCTTTCGATGATGACGTCTTCGCGATTCGCCACCGCATCTGGCTTGCGACCGACCGCGCTTACAAGGCCGCTACCGAAGCGCTTTCCGCCAAACAGGCTGCGCTCAAGCAGTTAAAGGTCGACGAGCCGGTGGACGATTTCGCGAAAGCATCGCCGGTTGATGCAGTCGAGCCTCTGGCTCATTTCTCTTCAAACGACTTCAGCGCGTGGCTGCATCTTCTCGAAGAGTCGTCCGCGCTCTATCGCTCCGACAAAAATTTGGAAAGCTTCGATTCGTCCCTGCGTTTCATGGTCGAGAATCGTTACTTCATGAACTCCGAGGGCACGGTCGCTCGCTCCGGTCACACGCACTATGTCATCTCGGTGGCGGGATCGACGCAGGCCGCCGACGGCATGTTGCTGCAACGCTCGCACGCCGATCAAGGCAACGAACTCAAGGATCTCCCGACGCGCGAGCAGTTTTTGAAGACCACGGCGCGCATCCTCGAAACTTTGAAAAACTTGCGCGACGCTCCCGTCGTTGACGAGGAATATCGCGGCCCGGTACTGCTCTCGAACGATGCGGCCGCTACAGTCGTTACCGAACTCGTCGAGCCGAACATTCTGGGCCGCAAACCGCAGCTTGGCGAGAATGCCCGCACCACCGGGAAATGGTCGAGCAGCTACAAGTCGCGTGTGCTGCCCGATTTCATCAACGTTTTTGACGATCCCACGATCGCTTCAATTTCCGGCCGGCCTTTGTTTGGCAACTACACCCTCGACGACGAGGGCGTAAAGGCGCAGCGCGTGTCGCTCATTGAGAAGGGGCAACTGGTCTCCTATCTCATCGGACGCACCCCGATTCGCGACTTCTCACTATCCAACGGTCACGCGCGCGCCGCCGCCACCGCCGCGCCCGCGCCCGATCCCGGCAATCTCGTTTTTCAATCTACCGATCCGCAACCGGATGCCGGACTCAAGGCCAGGCTGATCGAACTCTGCAAAAAGCGCGGTCTTCCTTACGGACTCTACGTCGAGACGATGGGGCCGCGACTCGAACCGCGCCTGCTATACCGCATTTGGACCAAGGACGCGCATGAAGAACTCGTGCGCGGCGCGGTGTTTGGAGATCTCGACGTGCGCTCGCTGCGCAGCGATCTCATCGCCGCCGGTACTACTCCTGCTGTCGATGATCGCTCGGAGCCGGTGTGGTTCAGCGTCGTCAGTCCCGCGCTGTTGTTTGACGAGTTGCAGGTGAAGCGTACACAGGCGGCTAAGCAGAAGCTCCCGGAGTACGCCGCGCCGGAACTGAGTCAGGCCGCGAACAAGCCGTGACGCCAACGAAATTTCAGGTCACGAAGCTTCCACCGTAGAGACAGCGAAGACGCAGCAAGCCGAATCGCTACAGAGAGACTTACCCGATGCCGCTGCCGATGTCAACGCCAACGCCAACGCCCATGAAGCTACTTTCTCTCGCATGCGCGCTTTTATTGTGTGCCAGCGTTCCCGCGTGGTCGCAGACTCCACCGCCCGCGGCTCCGGCTTTTTCTAATGAGCTGCGCGCGCAATTGCAGGCCGTGCGCGACGCTGCTCTGACCAGCGACTATGCCTGGCACCAGCTCGAGCATTTGACCGAGAACATTGGCCCGCGTCCTTCGGGCTCGACCCAGGCCCAGGCGGCCGCCGAATATGTCGCAGCCGAGATGCGCAAGCTTGGACTCGAAGTTCATCTCGAGCCGGCGCAGGTCACTCACTTTGTTCGCGGTGAAGAAAAGGCTCAGCTCGTCGAATATCCCGGCCAGGTGCCCGAAACATCGCAGCGCATCGTGCTCACCGCGATCAGCGGCAGTTCCGCGACGCCCGCTGACGGCATCGCTGCTGACGTTGTCGTGGTGCATAACTTCAACGAGCTTACCGCGCTCGGTCGCGAAAAAGTTGCCGGCAAGATTGTCGTTTTCAACGTTCCCTACGACGAGCGCAAAGCCCTTGGAGGCATGGCGTTTGAAGCTTACGGCGAAGCCGTGGCCTATCGCGCGGGCGGAGCCAAAGCCGCCGCCGCGCTCGGCGCCGTCGCCGCCCTCGTACGTTCCGTCGGAGGCGCCGACTATCGCCTGCCCCACACCGGCTTCAGCTTTCCCGCCGCAATTCCCGCAGCAGCGCTGGCTGCCGAAGATGCTGAATTGATCGATCATCTCGCGGGCCAAGGCCGTGTCCGCATGCACCTCACGCTTACTCCCCAAATCCTGCCCGCGGTTACTGGCTACAACGTCGTTGCCGACCTCAAGGGCAGCGAGCATCCCGAGCAGATCGTTGTCGTCTCCGGTCATCTCGATTCATGGGACCTCGGACGCGGTGCGATCGACGACGGTGCCGGCGTCGTGATCTCGATGGCAACCGCCGAGATTCTCCAGCGTCTCCATCTTCGGCCGCGCCGCACCCTCCGCGTCATCGCCTGGATGGATGAAGAAAATGGCGGCGGCGGACACGAGGCCTACGCGAAAGCTCACACGGCGGAATTCCCAAACCACATTGCCGCCATCGAAAGTGACGCTGGAGCCGGACATCCTCTCGGCTTCTATATGAAGATGCCGCCCGCCGCGATCGCCGCCTTGCAGCCGCTCGCCGATATTCTGCGTCCCGT
>JAYUJG010000102.1:0-8895 GCA_043765355.1 Acidobacteriaceae bacterium
AGCATCAATCCTTCAGCATCAATCGTTAACCATCAGTCGCGAACCATGCCGGCAGCCAAAGCCAGGCCCGGCACAATTCCCAGAGACCACCAACACGCAGCTTTGCTTCGCCTGCCGCTCGCGTGCTAAGGTCAGTGAATTCCCGTTGGCAGAGCGCACGCGCGCCTGCGGATCAACCGCCGAATGATCGCCTAGAATGACTGCCTAGAATGATCGCCCGCTATCGAATCTTTATCACGGCCGCCGCGCTCTGTCATCTTCTTCTCGCCGCGCCGATAGTAACCAGCCAGACCCCGCCCCCGGCCACCGCCACGGTTTTTGCCCCGGCAATCGCCGCCGCTTCATCAATCGCAACCACAGCTCCGCAAGCTTTCCAAACACAAGAAGAGATCACCATCCGCGCCGTGCAACAAGAAAAAGATGGATCGATCTATCACCTGCGCGGGGCCGTCGAAATTCACTATCGCAGCTACATCCTGTCGGCGGATCAAATCACCTACAATTCCGATTCCGGCGACAGCGAACTTGAAGGTCACGTCGTACTCGACGGGGGCCCCAACGACGAGCATGTCGAAGCCAGCCGCGGCACCTACAATATCCGCACGGAAGTTGGAACATTTCACAGCGTGATCGGGACCGTGGGGCTGCGGCTGCGTAAGTCGCGCTACATACTTACGACTACCAATCCGTTCGCCTTCACCGGAAAAATCGTCGAGAAACAGGGGCTCGACCACTACCTGGTGCGGCAAGGCACGGTGACCACCTGCGAACTTCCGCGCCCGAAGTGGCAGTTCAACGCCGGACGCATCTCGGTGGACGTCGACGCCTCCGCCAAAATTTACAACAGCAGCTTCCAGTTGATGGGCGTTCCGGTTTTCTACTTTCCCTTTGTGACCCATCCCGTCCAGAAACAGCAGCGCCAGAGCGGACTGCTGATTCCCAGTCTTGGCAACTCATCGACAAAAGGTTTCATCGCCGGCGAGTCCGTGTACTGGGTGTTCAATCGCAGTTCCGACGCGACCATGGGCGCCGAATATTATTCCAAACGCGGCTGGGCGCAACATGCCGATTTCCGCGCGCGTCCCAGCGACAGCTCTTACCTTTTCTTCAACTACATTGGAGTGATCGATCGCGGTATCGGTACGCCTCCGAATCGCCAGGACCAGGGCGGCGAAGACGCTCATTTTCTCGCCGAACGAGCTTTCGGAACCTTCCGCGGCGTCGCCAATGTCGACTACCTCAGTTCGTTTGTTTTCCGCCTCGCGTTTACCGATGTCTACTCCCAGGCCATCGACTCTGAGGTCCGGTCGCAGATTTTTCTCTCCAACACGACCAAAGGATTTCACTTCAACCTCCTGGCCGAACGCTATCAGAACTTTGAAGTCTGCGATCCCAGAACCGGCGGCGGCTGCACCACTCTCACACAGACCGAACTGGTTCGCGTTCTGCACACGCCGAGTTTTTTTGTCTCGAGTGAAGAGCGGCAACTGGGAAATACGCCGCTGTACTGGTCGTTCCAAAGCGCGGCCGAAGGTTTGCAGCGGCGGCAGCTGGGCTTCCGCACCGCCGCCCTCGTTGGCCGGGTTGACCTTGCACCCTCTCTCACCATGCCCGTGCAGTGGCGCGGATGGTCGCTCCGTCCTGAACTGACGTTGCGTGACACCTTCTATACGCAGCAGGGCAACACCCAAAATACAACCGCGACCGACGACCGCTTGAATCGAAAATCGCTCGAGACTTCATTCGAGTTGCGGCCCCCCGCATTGTCCAAAATTTTCGACCACCCCTGGCTGGGACGCAAATGGAAGCATGTGATCGAGCCGCGCATTCGCTACGACTACGTCACCGGCGTCAGCAACTTCGCCAACACTCTGCGCTTCGACGCCACCGACACGCTCACCAACACCAACGAAATCGAATACTCGGTGGTGAATCGTATTTACGCAAAGCATATGGATCCGAAGGCCAACGATTGCGATGCCCAGGGCATGAGCACCCTCACCATCGGCGGCGCTCCGCAGGTTGGCGCGGTGCCGTGGGAACTGCCCCCGAACCCCGACGCCCAGCCTTGCGCTTCGGGCGCGCGCGAACTCTTGAGCTGGGAGGTCGGACAAAAATATTTCTTCGATCCCACGTTTGGCAATGCTCTGGTGACAGGCACAAGAAACGTATTTGCGGCCACCGCGGATTTTACCGGAGTCGCTTTTCTTGACGGCGCCAGACACTTCGCCCCCATCATCTCGCGCCTGCGCATGGAGACCAGCCCGCGCACCAACACCGAATGGGACTTGGACTACGACCTCAACGCCGGCCGCATCAACAACAGCACCGCGCTCGCGAACTACCACGCCGGCCCTTTTACCATCGGCGGAGGCGACGCTTTCCTCCGTGTGCTCGACAATTCGCTCGGAACAAAACCAACCTTGCGCGATTTCCACCAGTTGCGCGTGTTGCTGGGCTACGGTCAACTCAACAAGCCCGGACTAAGCGCCGCCGGCAGCTTCGGCTTCGACGCCAACACCGGATCGCTACAGTATGCAACCGCGCAGACGAGCTACAACTGGGACTGCTGCGGCCTAAGCCTCGAATACCGCCGCTTTGCGTTAGGATCGGTGCGTAAAGAAAATCAATATCGCTTCTCGTTCACACTGGCCAACGTAGGAGCCTTCGGCAACCTCCGCCGCCAGGAACGCCTGTACTAGTTTCGGTTGAGTAGCGGTACCATCATAAGTTCTCAGTTCCCAGTTCTCAGAACAAGCTTCAGGGCCAGTTACTGAGAACTGAGAACTCCAGTACAAACATGAACCCCGCCACCACCCTCGGCCAAAAGTCCGCCCACCTTCGCGAAATCGTCGCCGCTCACGGCCGCCTGCTCGTCGCCTACTCCGGCGGCATCGACTCCGCCTTCCTCGCCTGGACCGCGCACCGCCTGCTCGGCGATCGCATGCTAGCCGTCATCGCCGACTCCGCCAGCCTGGCGCGCACTCATCTTCTAGACGCGCTGGCTTTCGCGCGCGAGAACGAAATCCCGGTCGCGGTTGTCGAAACCCTCGAGCTGCAAAATCCTGCCTACGTCCGCAACGACTCGATGCGCTGCTTCCACTGCAAAGACGAATTGTTCACCGTCCTCGAACGCTACCGCGAAGAGCATAACTTTGACGCCATCGCCTACGGCGTGAACACCGACGACGAAGGCGACTTCCGTCCCGGACAGCAGGCTGCGCGCCAGCACCACGTCTTAGCTCCGCTGCTCGAAGCTGGCCTTACCAAGTCCGAAATCCGCGAACTCGCGCTGCAGGCAAACTTGCGCGTCTGGGACAAGCCCGCATCCGCCTGCCTCTCTTCCCGCATGGAATACGGCCGCGAGGTCACGCCCGAAGCGCTGCACGTGATCGAACGCGGCGAAGATGCCCTGCGGACGATGGGATTCCGCCAATTCCGAGTGCGTCATCACGGAGAAATCGTTCGCATCGAAATCGCCCGCGAAGAACTTCCCCGAGCCATGACCCCTGAAATGGCCGCCAAGTTCACCGCCATCTTCAAACAACTCGGATTCAAATTTGTCACCCTCGACCTCGAGGGATTCCGCTCCGGTTCCATGAATCAATTGCTGACCCCCGAAGAGTTACTGCGCGGAGGCATATCAAAGCTCCAGTAGAGTCGCGTCTCGCCAGTGCCAGGAACGTCATTCACTATCGCCTTTGACGTTCAATGACCCAATGACCCGATGACCCGATCAACCGATGCCCAACCGATGTCCCGATGGCCCTTCCCCCTCGCAAGCCGTGAGATAATCAAGCGTTTGCTCCTATTCAGGTGGATTCGATTCATGATGCTGCGGCGCGCGTTTGTAGCTCTACTGCTGATCTGTCTCGGCTGTTCTGCCCAGGCTCCTTCCGATATCGACCGCACCATCGAGCGCCAGGTCCGCGCCCATTACACTCTTCCTCCCGACGTGAAAGTGGTGATCAGCCCGCTGCGGGCAAGCGATTTCGCCAACTATGACGCCGTGACCATCACATTCGCCAGCGCTCACAAAAAGCAGGAATTCGAATTCCTCCTTTCCCGCGACCACAAGACGCTGGCGCGCCTAACCAAACTGGATCTGACCGAGGATCCATACGCCGCGGTCATGAAGAAAATTGATGTCAGCGGACGCCCGACGCGTGGCAACAAAGACGCCAAAGTGACCGTCGTCAACTATGACGATTTCGAATGCCCATTCTGCTCGCGCATGCACGAGAACCTTTTCCCAGGCATCTTCAAGGATTACGGCGATCGCGTTCTTTTCATCTACAAAGATTATCCCCTCGAAGAAATTCATCCTTGGGCGATGCACGCGGCAGTGAATGCCAACTGCCTGGGCTCGCAAAATGGCGATGCCTACTGGGATTACGCCGACTATCTGCACGCCAACCAGCAATCGGTCAGCAGCGCAAAGAGGCCCGACGGCCAAAACGCGGAGCTCGACAAGTTGGCCGCGCTTCAGGCGCAAAAACATAAAATCGACGTCCCGAAGTTGCAGGCCTGCGTCAAGACTCAAGATGAAAAAGCCGTGCGGGCATCAATGCACGAAGGCGAAGGCCTCGGCGTGGACGCCACTCCAGCCATGTTTGTGAATGGTCAGAAATTGGATGGAGCTGTGCCCGCCGAAGACATACGGCTCGCGCTCGACGCCGCGTTGAAAGATGCCGGCGTTGCGCCTCCGGGGCACAAGGCCGAGACGGAAAAAACTTCGCCGGCTGCACCATCGAAATAGATCTGGTCTTGAATCGCCCGTTCCGCGCAGGTTGCGCGACTGACTCGCCGTGATGGCGGAGGGAGTACATTGAAAAATCGTAACTGCTTTGGACGTGCGAGCCTGATCGTAGCTGGCGCGTTTTTCGTATTCCTATTGATGAGCCTTTCCGCATGCACCCCCAACAGCAGCGGCGGCGATCTGATGGCGGCAGTCAACGGGCGCAAGATCTATCGCACGGAAGTCGACAAATACTACGCCAACCAGACCGCCGGTTCCGATCAGCAACCCGCCGGCGAACAAGCCGTAAGCCTGCGCCTGAGCATTCTGAACGAACTGATCGAAACCGAAATCCTGATGCAGCGCGCCGAAAAACTGGGCTTGCTCGCGACCGACGAAGAAGTCGATCGCAAGCTCAATGAAATCAAGTCGCCTTACACGGCCGAGGAATTTAACAAGCGGCTGCTCGACAAGAAAATTTCTCTCGACGATTTCAAACGCGACCTGCGCCGCTCGCTTACCCGCGACAAAGTGTTGAACAAAGAAATTACCTCGCGCATCAACATCACCGACCAGGACGTTTCCGGCTATTACAGCGATCACAAGGCCGAGTTCAATCTGATTGAAGCGCAATACCATCTCGCCAAGATCATGGTTTCTGGCATGGCAACCGGCCAGGTCCACAATCTGCAAAACAGCAAAGCGCAGAACGACGCCGAGGCGCGCAAAAAAATCGAGATGATCGTTAATCATCTCGAAAGCGGCGACGACTTCGCCACCATGGCGATGAATTACTCCGAAGACCCGGAGACCAGCAACAACGGCGGCGATCTGGGCATGGCCCCAGAATCCGCGCTCAAAACGGCCGATCCCGCGACTCGCGAAGCGGTGCTAAAACTCAAGCCCGGCCAATACACGCCGGTGATCCCCATGATCAATCCCACCAATCACCAGCCCTACGCCTACATGATTGTGAAATTGATCGCGAAAGAACCGGCGGGGCAGCGCGACTTGAACGATCCACGGGTCCAGCAGGCGATCCGCCAGCAATTGCGCGACCGCCGCGAGCAGTTGTTAAAAGCGGCATACTACGAGACTCTCCGCGACGACTCGAAAGTCACGAATTATTACGCCGAGAAGGTGTTGAAAGACCTGGGTGCCGCAAAGTAGCGATTGACCAACGGGATTCGTTTGCTTGGCGCACACTTTTGGGCGCTCGACGTTTTGGGTGGGCAATGTTTTTGGGTGGCGCAGCGCTTCAGCGCTGCGATAACTGTTTGGTTTGACTTCGGCTTTAGCCGCTGAGGTCGAATACCTGATTTGTAAACAAATTTACCCGCGACCTTTAAAACAACGCCTAATACGAAACGTATCCACTCTAGCCTTCCAGTTTCTTGGTCAACACTTCATTCACCAACTGCGGATTCGCCTGCCCCTTCGACGCTTTCATCAGCTGTCCCACGAAAAATCCAATCATCGTCTTCTTGCCCGCGCGATACTGCTCCACCTGCTTCGGATTCGCCCCGATCAACTCATCGGCAAGTTTCTCCAGCGCCGACGTGTCTCGCGACTGCTCGGGACGCCCCTCTGCTTCATAAACCGCGGGGAAATCCTGCTTACGCTCGAAGCATAAATCGTAAAGGTCCTTCAGCATTTTCCCCGAGATCGCCCCCGATTCAACCAGATCGGCCGACGCCGTAACCCCAGCCATCGAAATTGGCGACTGCTCAAGCTCAAGCCCCTGCGCCTTGAGCCGCCCAAGCAATTCGCCCTGCACAAGATTCGCAACCCGCTTCGGACTCTTCGCCGTCCGCGCCGCCGACTCAAACTGATCGGCCATCGCGCGCGTAAGCGTCAGCGTGTGCGCATCGCCCGCCGTGATGCCATAGTCGCGAATCATCCGCTGCCGGCGCGCCTCCGGAAGCTCGGGCAACTCGGCGCGAATTGCCGCCTGCCATTTTTCGTCGACCACCAGCGGAAGCAAATCGGGCTCGGGAAAATACCGGTAGTCGTGCGCCTGCTCTTTTGACCGCATCCCGTAAGTGCGGCCCTCATGCGAATTGTAGAGGCGCGTCTCCTGCGTGATCCGTCCCCCGCCTTCGAGAATGCCGATGTGGCGCTCGATTTCGTACTCCAGCGCCTGCTTCACAAAGCGAAACGAATTAACATTTTTGACTTCAGTTTTAGTCCCAAATTCCTTCTGTCCGCGCGCCCGCACGCTGATATTCGCATCGCAACGCAGCGACCCTTCTTCCATATTGCAATCGCTCACGCCCGTATACAGAATAATTTCCTTGAGCCGCGTGAGAAATTCGTACGCCTCCTCTGGCGACCTCATATCCGGTTCGCTGACAATCTCCGCCAGCGGCACGCCCGCTCGATTAAGATCGATGGCCGTCTTCGTCGCCGAATCGGCGAAGCCTTCGTGCAGGCTCTTGCCCGCGTCTTCTTCCAGATGCAGCCGCGTGATGCCAATCCTTTTGCGGGTCTTATTCAGATCGATGTCGATGAATCCAAACTCCGCCAGCGGCTTGTCGTATTGCGAAATCTGGTAACCCTTGGGCAGATCGGGATAAAAATAATTCTTCCGCGCAAAAATCGAAACTTCGTTGACGCGGCACTCCAACGCCATCGCTGCCAGCGCCGCGAATTCAACCGCCTTGCGATTCAGCACCGGCAACGCTCCCGGAAGCCCCAGACACACCGGGCACACATTCGTGTTCGGAGGATTTCCGAAACGCGTTGAACACGAGCAAAAGATTTTCGATTCCGTCAGCAGCTGTACGTGGACTTCAAGTCCGATCACCGGCTCGTACTTCGCCAGCACCTCGTCAGACACAGCTGGAGTCGTCGCCATAGCAGGAAATTATAGCTGCCCCAGAAAGGAAAATGACCCGCGGCTCCCAGGTTGATCGGTGCCGTTGTCCGAGCCGATTGTCTTTGCGCCCTCTGCGCTGTTTCTTCGCGTCCTTTGCGGTTAAGCTCTTGAACTCGCCGCCCCAATTCGCGACGCACGCAGCGCCTGCTAGGGAGCCCTAACCACCGGACCGCTCAAATATTTCTCCAGCGGAATTTCAAAGTACATCAGCTCCGTGCCCTTGTTGTCGCGCGCCCCCATCAGATAAAAATTCGCCCCCGCCAACGGATTCGAAATCCCCGAAATATCGAAAAACAAAAATCCCGACACCGTCGAGTGCGGCTCCACCGCCTTGGCCGCGAATCGAGCCTGTTCCATTTCGTCCCAGGTCTTGCGGTTCACGCCGCCTTTCACCTCTTTTTTCGGCAGCGGAATCGGAATCGGAATCTTACTGGGCCCATCGTTTCGCGAAGGATGCGACAACCGCCGCAGCAAATCGTCCATCGTCGCCGGATAAAGCTTGCTGCGATCTTTGGTATTTAACTCAGGCTTCATGCCCAGCAGTGAAACCGGCTCGTCGCCGTCGTTCGTGATCACGAAGAAAACCGGCATGTATCCATGGTTGCGATAGTTGACCGTAAAAATTGACGCCTTATCCTCCACGTCATACGGATCGACCGCGATCGCTACTTTATCCATGGAATGATCGTCATGCGCCGGGTAGGCCCGGGCCTCGCGCGCCGCAGGCATCACAAATTCTTTCGCCGCCACCGCGGAAACACAGCAGACCAACACAGCCAGAGAGACTGCCGCCACACGCTGTACCCGCGTCCGTGGTACCCGCGATGATTCCTGCCAGCCTGCGTTTTCCATACGTGGATTATAAGATGCCGCCGGCACGACACGCGGAGTGGTGCAAGTAAGATTTGTATCGCAGCGCGTACTCGGGCGTCCCTAGGGCCCGCTGGAATGTTTTCCCTGTGAACCTCCGTTCCCCTGTGCCTTCCGTGGTTGCGCTCTTTGCGTCCGATTTTATTTCCCATTTAGAATGGACTGCCTTCATGTACCAGCTCTACAGTGCGCTGCTCGCCTTTTTCCTGTCGCTGACCCTGCCCTACTGGCTCGTGCAGATGATGCGCCACGGCAAATATCGCGCGGGCTTGCGCCAGAGATTCGGCTTCCTTCCGCCCGCGCTCGCCGTTCGAAACCCCGGCGCCTACCCCACCATCTGGGTCCACGCCGTTTCGGTGGGCGAGGTGATCGCGTCGTGCGCCGTCATCGCGGCGCTGCGCAAGAAATT
>JAYUJG010000103.1:0-13273 GCA_043765355.1 Acidobacteriaceae bacterium
CGCGGCTGCGGCAGAGGCGGAAATTCGCCGCGAGGCTCCCGACCTGATTTTGCTCGACGTGATCATGCCGGGCAAAACCGGTTACGAACTGTGCCGCGAACTCAAGGAGGATTCGCAAACGCGGTTGATTCCGATCGTCATGATTACCGGACTCAGCGCTCGCGAAGACCGCGTCAAGGGAATCGAAGCGGGCGCCGACGATTTCCTGACCAAGCCGATCAGTTCCGAAGAACTCTACGCGCGGGTAAGTTCGCTGTTGAAGTTGAAGGAATTTACCGACGAATTGGAGTCGGCGGAATCGGTGCTGTGCACGCTGGGTCTGAGCGTCGAGGCGCGCGATCCCTACACCGAAGGCCACTGCGAGCGCCTGGCGCGCAACGCCGTCGATCTCGGCCATTTTCTTGGAGTCGAGGAGGAAGGGATTGTGGCGCTGCGCCGGGGCGGCTATCTGCACGACCTGGGAAAAATTTCGGTGCCCGACGAGATCCTGAGAAAAGGCACCGACCTGACCCCCGCCGAGTGGGAGATTATGAAGCGGCACCCGGTGACCGGCGAGACAATTTGCCGTCCGCTCAAGTCGTTGCGACTGGTGCTTCCGATCATTCGACATCATCATGAACACTCGGACGGCAGCGGATATCCGGATGGCCTTCGCCACAATGAGATACCCCTCCTGCCGCGCGTCTTGCAGGTGGTGGACATTTACGATGCGTTGCGCACCCAGCGTCCCTACAAGCCGGCACTCGACCACGAGCAGGCCGCAGTGACGATGCGCGCCGAAGCGAAGAGTGGACTCTGGGACGGGGAGCTGGTTTCGGAGTTCTTTAGAATGCTCGACAAGCGGCGGCAGGTAGCGTGAACTATTGAATCATTGATTCAGTGAGGCATTGAATCATTGAAACCCTCTTCTGTACCAGACGCATCAATGATTCAATGTCTCAATGATTCGCTGACTCAATGCCTTTAACCTACAGTTTCGTCATTCCCGCCTATAACGAAAGCGTGCGCATCCGTCCGACGCTCGATGAACTTCTCCGCCATGTGCGGGCGCACAACTGGGACGCGGAGATTCTGGTTGTGAACGACGGCTCGCGCGACGATACGGCGAAAATCGTGCGCGAGTATGGCATGCTGCATCCGCAAATTCTGCTAGTGGAAAATCCCGGCAATCGCGGCAAGGGTTACAGCGTGCGGAATGGGATGCTGCACGCGCGCGGCGACATTTGTTTGTTCACCGATGCCGACCTTTCTTCGCCGATGAGCGAGGCGCAGAAACTCTTCGACGCGATCGGCCAGGGCACCGACATTGCGATCGGCTCACGCTGGCTTGATGCGGAGATGCAGACCGAACGGCAACCACTTTTTCGCCAGGTGCTTGGGCGAATCTACAACCTGGTGCTCCGAGTAATTCTGGGCCTCCATTTCGCGGATACGCAGTGTGGGTTCAAGGCGTTTCGGCGCGAGGCAGCGCAGCGCATCTTTCCGCTTCAGAAAATTGAAGGATGGGGCTTCGATCCGGAACTTTTGTTTCTAGCGCGGCGTGCCGGATTGCGCGTGGATGAAGTTCCTGTTTTGTGGGCGCACAGCGAGGGGACAAGACTGCACCCGTTCCGCGACGGAATGCGAATGTTCGGAGAGGTCCTGCGGATCCGGTGGAATGCAATGACGGGAGAATACGCTACGGAAGCAGTGCCATCCCCAGGCAAGCTGTAACGCCCCATGCAAGTTTGTAAGAGCCCATGTGGTGACGGGGCTTCGCCCCGTAAGCGGGGCGGAGCCCCGCCACCACACGAGCCGCACCACGCAAGGGCACCGAGCAAGTCCTACGACGCAGCTCGACTGTTTGCGGCTGCGGTTAACCGCACCAACTCGGCAATCTGCTTCCCCATCTCTTCCGTGGAAACCGTCCGCTCACCGGCCTTCGCCAGATCGCGAGTGCGAAAGCCGCCCAGCAATGTCGACGTAACGGCAGCCTCCACACACTCCGCTTCTTTCTCTAAATGAAAAGTATGGCGCAACATCATGGCCACAGACAGAATCGCGCCGAGTGGATTTGCGATGCTCTGGCCAGCGATGTCGGGCGCCGATCCATGCACCGGTTCGTAGATTCCGACTGCCCCGCCGATGCTCGCCGAAGCCAGTAGCCCGAGCGATCCAACGATTCCACCGGCCTCGTCGGACAGAATGTCGCCGAACATGTTTTCAGTAAGGACGACGTCGAAATCGGCAGGCTTCATCACCAGAGACATGGCGGCGGAATCCACATACATATGCGCAAGCTGAACGTCAGAAAAATCGCGCCCGATGCGGGTCACGACTTCGCGCCACAAACGCGAACACTCCAACACATTCGATTTGTCGATGGAAAGCAGCCGCCGGCGCCGCGTTCGGGCGAGTTGAAAGGCGACGCGGGCGATACGCTCAACTTCCGGCTCGCTGTAGCGCATGGTATTGAGCGCCTGACGCGAGCCCGCAGCGCCTTCGATTGACCGCGGCTCGCCAAAATATAATCCGCCGAGCAATTCGCGCACGATGAGAATATTCGTTCCCTTGACAACTTCTTCGCGCAGAGGCGACGACCCGGCCAACACGGGATAAAAAACCGCGGGACGAAGATTGGCAAAGGCTCCAAGTTCCTGGCGAAGTCGCAAGAGCCCAGCCTCAGGCCGCAGCTCGCGAGGATTGTGATCGAACGCCGGACTCCCCACCGCGCCGAGCAGCACGGCGTGCGAAGCGAGGCATGCTTTGATCGTCGAATCGGGCAGAGGATCGCCGAATTTCGACAATGCGACTCCGCCGATTTCCTTTTCGTCGAGTTCAAGATCGTGGCCAAAACCGCTGGCCACTTCTTCCAGAACGCAAATCGCTTGCGCAGTTACTTCAGGACCGATCCCGTCTCCGGGGAGGGAAGTGACGCGGAGTTGCATAATACCTCGATGTCGTTTCCGAAAGGATAAATCAGGAGAGGCGGGCTGCGGTAGTGCGGCTTCAGACGTTCGAAAACAAGAAGCAAAGAACCGAAGGACGCGCGAATCAGGTTGCGGAAAGTAGCTCTGCCCGCAACGAAGAGTGACCTCGGCGGCTGAAGCCGCGTTTCGTTGACGGCATATAAGGCACGACTGAAGTCGATCCCTTCCCGCCTCGGATGGGACGATGGGTGCCTACACGCCCCAAAGATAATCTTCCTGCTCGGCGTGATGTTCGGAAAGATGATCGGCAACCGCGATCGACACAGTAGCTTGGCCGCTTTCGCGAGTAAAGTGCGTGTCACCGGCAGCGCGACGAAATGGAAAACTTGCCGGCGCCGGCGGAAATTTCTTGCTCTGGCTAGCCGCGGCGCTGCCGTTGCTGACGTCCTGAATCAGCTCGACCAAATGGCTGTCCTGAACTTTCTTGATGCGATCGGCCAGCACCACAAACCGGCGATAGATTTCATCAAGGTCGCGGCGCTCGAACTGGTGTCCGAGTTGTTCGCAGCGCAAAGCCAGGGCGTGGCGTCCGGAATGCTTGCCCAGCACCAATCGCGAATCGGGCACGCCCACCGACTGCGGCGTCATGATTTCATAGGTCAGCGGATTTTTGAGCATCCCATCCTGGTGAATGCCGGCTTCGTGCGCGAACGCGTTGCGCCCGGTGATGGCTTTGTTCGGCTGCACCGGCACACGAGTGATCTCCGCCAACATCTGGCTGGAAGGATAAATTTGTTCGCTGGCGACGGCGGTTTCAAATGGATAGCGGTCCGGCCGTACGCGCATCGCCATGACAATCTCTTCCAGCGAAGCATTGCCGGCGCGCTCGCCGATGCCGTTAATCGTGCACTCAATCTGACGTACGCCGTGCTGGACGCCGGCCAGCGAGTTCGCAACCGCTAAGCCGAGATCGTTGTGGCAGTGCGTCGAGATCGTTACTTTGTCGATGCCCACCACTTTTCCATACAGCGTGCGGATGAGTTGTCCGTATTCCTCGGGCGTGCTGTAGCCGACCGTATCCGGAATGTTGACCGTGGTTGCGCCCGCCTCGATGACCGCCTCGACAATCTGGCAGAGAAATGCGACGTCGGTGCGGGTGGCATCCTCGGGCGAGAACTCAACGTCGGCGCACAACGACTTAGCGTGGCGAACGGCTTCCACGGCTAGCTGCAGACATCGCTCACGGGTGATCCGCAACTTGTATTTCAAATGAATGTCAGAAGTCGCAAGAAAGACGTGGATACGAGGATGCGCCGCTGCCTGCAAAGCCTGCCAGGCGCGATCGACGTCGCCGGTACAAGCGCGAGCCAAGGCCGCGATGATGGGACGCCGCAGCGAAGCGGCGATGCTTTGCACGGCTTGGAAGTCGCCGTCGGAAGCGATGGGGAACCCGGCTTCGATCACGTCGACGCCGAGGCGGTCGAGTTGCTGGGCCAGGCGCAGCTTTTCCTGCACATTCATACTGCAGCCCGGGGACTGTTCGCCGTCACGAAGCGTGGTGTCGAAAATGATGATGCGCGCCCGATCCATGGATCCCATACCTCCAAGAAGCTACTCATCTACTCTATCGGCGGATTAGCGTGAAAGAAAAGTTTATTATGTTTACAGAAGCAGTAGAAAAAGCGATAGTATTAGAATATCTTATGATGTCCACAACAAGAAGCGAAACGGCGTTCCCGTAGAGACGCGGCTTGCCGCGTCTCCGGCTCCCGCCCAGCCGTCAGGCGCCGCATGCGGTGAGACGCGGCAAGCCGCGTCTCTACAGTCGGAGTGATTTATGGACTTATCGCAGCTGGAAGTCTTTCTAACCGTGGCGCGCGAGCGGCGTTTTTCGCGAGCGGCTGAAAAGCTGTTTCGCACCCAATCGGCAGTGAGCCAGACCATCCGCAAACTCGAACTGGAAATCGGCGAACCGCTGTTCGACCGCTCCTCGCGCGACGGAGTGCTGACCGACGCTGGCCGCGTTTTGCAGGAATACGCCGAGAAGCTACTCAACTTGAGGCAGGACGCGCAGACCGCGCTCGTCGAGATGCGCGAATTGCAAAAGGGCAAGCTGACGATCGCGGCCAACGAATTTACCGCGCTCTACCTCTTGCCGGTACTGGCGGAATATCGCCGCCTGCATCCGACCATCAAAATTACGGTGCGGCGGTCCCTGGGCAGCCACATACCCGACGACGTGCTCAAGCACAACGTAGAACTCGGCGTGCTGTCGTTCGATCCCCAGGAGCCGCAGCTGCGCTCCGCCGTGGTCTATCTGGACGAGTTGGCGTTCGTCGTTCCTCCAGGTCATCCGCTGGCCTCGGCGGGCGAAGTCAGCATTCGGCAGCTGGGCGCCGAATCGTTCGTCGCCCACATCGTTGCATCGCCGTATCGCGACAAAGTAATCGAAGCGTTTCAGCGCCACAAAACACCGCTACACATGGACGTGGAACTGCCCACGCTGCAGGCCATCAAGAAATTCGTGTGCATGGGAAACGGCGTGGCGTTGGTGCCCGAGATCAGCGTGGAAAGTGAAATCAGCCGCGGAGACTTAGTGCGCGTCCCCGTACGCGATCTGCATTTTCAGCGCAAGCTGCGTTTGGTGTATCGGCAGGAATCGACGCTGTCGCACGCGGGACGAGCGTTTTTGAAAGTGGCCGAGCAGGTAGCCAAAGACCGAGGGGGCCGGTATCGCTTTCAAAGAGAGAAGTAGTTTGCCCTGGCGTTGGCAAGTCGCTTGCGCGGAGAAGCGGTCTTGGGAAGGGCACGGCTTCAGCCGTGCCACCAAAGAACGATAAACCCGAGGGCTTTAGCCCCTGAGGGCCGCAATACTTTGCGCAGATAATTCTGCTTATGCCGAATGTACTTCTTCCTGACAGATCGCCGCCATGGCCTCCGGAACACTGGCGTAAACATCGAAGACCGATACGAGGTTTGTGATTTCAAAAAGGTGTCGCACCGATTTCCGCGGACTGGCGAATTTCAGACTGTATCCGGCCGCTTCCGCCTACATGTGAGTGAGCACCAACTCGCCCAATCCGCCGCTGTCCGCGGAGTCGATTTCCGCCAAATCAATGACCATCCGACGAGCCGAGGGCAGCACATCGGCCACAATCGTTGAGAGCGACCGCGCCTCACTGCGAGAAATGATCCGTCCCTGACAATGCATCACCACAGCGCTGTCGGACGTTCCGCCTTCGAGCGTGAAATGCAGCCTCTTGTCGTGTCTCGGGATGATTGCCGAGTGTACGCGGGAGATTTTCGGCTCCGCCAGAACGGCTGAATTCTTGGGTTTCATAGCGACACTCTAGTTGCAGATTGAGACGCACGGGTTGCGCCGAGATGAAAGTTCGGTAAATTCCGCAGATAGGGTCTAGGCCAGATGGTTTCCCCCGTGTGCCTCTGTGCCCTCTGTGGTTAAAGGTTTTGACTTCTTATAACCAGAGAAGTCAGAGGCGACAGCGGAAACCGGAAGCTATTTTGAGTCCTTACGTTTGGATGAATCGGCGGCGGGAACGAGGTGCCGTCGCAGTGGAACGATTGCGCCTTTTGAGGGATCGGCGGCCGCCGAGGCTCGTGCGAGCACCTCTTGCTGGATATACTGCACGAATTCCTGGATCTGATGCTGCATTTCTTCCATGCGTTCGCGCATCTGAAGAATAATCGCCATGCCGCTGATGTTGACGCCCAAATCGCGCGCCAGCGACAGGATGAACTCAAGCCGCTGCAAATCCTCATCGGTGTAGAGCCGTGTATTGCCTTCGGTGCGGCTAGGCTTGAGCAGCCCCTCGCGTTCGTAGAGGCGCAAAGTCTGAGGATGAATCTCATACATCTCGGCCACCGCCGAGATCATGTATGCGCCTTTGGATTTACGCTTGGTCATGGCCGCCGTTCACTGCTCTAAATGTATAACAGCGAGGCGGTTGAGGAATGCGAAAGTTGGGGGAGAAAGAAGGTTGTGTTCGTGTGGTGGCGGGGCTATGCCCCGCCCAAGACGAAGCTCCGTCACCACACGAACGCATTACGCCGCCATCTCCGGCTTCGGCGGCGCCACAGCCCAGCCCGCCGGCTTCAGCGCGTAATTGATTCCATAGACGACCACGCCCGCTCCAACCACAAGCAAGGCGAACAAGAACGAGCTCATCCCGAGCACCACTTCATGTTCGCTACGAACGATGGCAAATCCGAGCAGCAGAATCGGAGGAATGCCAACCGCAATCGCTCCAAACAGCCCGCCCGGCACGCGGAATGGCCGCTTCAATTCGGGCTCACGAATCCGCAGTGCGATCAGCGCGACAAATTCGAGCGACAAGCTCGCTCCATAAATCATGATGTCGAGAGTAACCAGCCGTTCGAAGCCAAGATTCAGAGCCAGTCCCCATCCCACCGCGAGCGCAAGAATCGCGACCCAAGGCGCGCGCGACTTTGGATGCAGCTTGCCAAAAACTTTCGGCAACATGCCATCCTGTGCCATCGCCAGCGGCAGCCGCGAGTAGCTCATGACGAGGGCATTGAACATGCCAAAGCCGCTCATCATGCCGCCAGCAACCAGCGCGATCCGCAGCACTGGCCCGCCCATCAACTGCGCAATGTCAGCCCACGCGCCGGTTTCCCATGCACTGGCCGGAAGCCCGGTGATCCACATGGCGGCAAAGGGCAGCACATAACTGACGCAGACAATCGCCACCGCCGCCAGCATCGCGCGTGGATAAGTCCGCTGCGGACGCTCGACTTCCGTCGCGATGGTCGAGGCGTTGTCCCAGCCCATGTAGTTCCACATGCAGATGAGCAGCCCGCCCAGAATATCGACGTTCGAAGTAGTCGGCTTGGTGACCGCGTTCGCGAGCGCGTGAATCTTAAACGGCGCCAGCACAAAGATGGCCGCGAACGGCGCTGACAACGCAAAGAACAGCCAGAGCGAAGTCGTCGATACGACCTTCACTCCCATAATATTGAACACCGCGCACGCAATCACGACCGCCAGCGCAACGGCCACGCCGCGATGATTTTCCTGAAACCAGGGGAACATGCGCGTGAGATACGCGACAAACAGCGTGGGATAAATCGCCATATCGAAAATGGACGCTACCAGTGAGAGCCAGGCTTCCTGAAATCCCCAGAAATTTCCCATCGCGCGACGCACCCACGCATAGTAGCCACCTTCAAAAGGCAGCGCGCTAGAAAGCTCGCCGATCATGAACGCAGTGGGCAGGCTCCAGAGCAGCGGGGTCAGCAGCAGGATGAGAATCGCTTTGCCATAGCCCGCGCCGTGCACGATGTCTTCGGTGCCATAGGTTCCGCCCGAGACCATGAAAAAGGTCGCGGCGACCAGCGGCCACAACGTGAGGCGGATGGACTTTTTCTTTGTCTGATTGGTCGCATTGCCGACCTGGGGGGCGACGGTCGGACCGGTGGCAGAACTAAAGCCAGGCTGCGAAAGGTGGGTGGTTCGGGTAGCTGTCGCCAATTTCTATGGCTTCCTCCTCAAGCGACTCACTCTCACCACCGCGTCTCCCTTGAAAATGTTGCTCGCGGCTCCCAGGTGCACGGCGATTTCCCGGGCATTCGGTGAAGTTAGTTCGCAACTTTGAGATTACGGGAAATTTCCACAGATGCAAGATTTTTTTCAAGAAATTTTGAACAAATTTTGTCAGGGAATACTGGTGCGGAAGTAACGGCGGCCCACTCAAGTCACCGCCGAGACGCCAAGATCGCAGAAGACACCGAGCGATTTCATCGGAGATCCTTATTTCACCCGCCGTCAGGCCAAATCTCTTTGGTTGCATGTGCACATCGAGCAAATCCCTTCTCGGCGCTCTCTGCGTCTCGGCGGTGAATTAGACTTGCTTCCAGAGTTCTTCCCGCGGATCCTCCGGATTCAGCTTCGCCAATTCCCGCAGCAGTTCTTTAGTCTTCTCGTCGCGAGGCATAGGGACGGCAATCTTCACTTCGACAATCTCATCCCCACGAACTCCCTCTTGCATAGCCGACGGCACGCCCTTCTCGCGCAACCGCAGCTTCTGTCCAGACTGCGTTCCCGGAGGAATCTTCAACATGCTGCGCCCATCGATGGTAGGCACTTCGATCTTCGATCCAAGCGCCGCCTCGAACACCGTCACCGGCACCGTGATCCGAATGTCGTCTCCGTCGCGCTGAAACAACGGATGCTCGCCGATGCGTATGATGACGTAGAGATCGCCAATCCCGCCGCCGCGCAGTCCGGCATTCCCTCGGCCAGCGATGCGAATGCGTTGCCCGTCGCGGGTTCCCGCCTTGACGCGAATTTCGAGCGGAGCCGTGCTCTCGACACTGCCCTCGGCGTGACAAACCGGACAGCCCGAAATGTTCTTCCCCGTCCCATGGCAGCGCGGACATGTCACATTGAACTTCATGCGCCCGCCGGTTTGCTCAATCGTTCTCTTGCCTTGGCACTGCGGGCATTGCCCCGGACCCTCAACCGAGGTATTGCCATGACAGTTTCCGCAAACGTCGCGGCGCGCGATGTTGAGCTTCATCACGCCGCCGCGAATCGCCGTCCAGAACGGCACGTTGACTTGATACTCAAGATCGCTGCCCGGCTCTGGGCCGCCGTCGACCGCCTCGCCACGTCCGCCGCCCGTGAAGATGCTGGAGAAAATGTCGCGGAACCCGCTGCCCGAGGCGCTCGCTGGCTTACGTCCGGCGCCGCGCGCACCCTCAAACAAATCGGAAAAATCGAAGCCGCCAAAATCGACGTTGCCACCAGCACCCGGCGGACGTCCAGGATACTCACCCGAAAAATCCGCCGCCCCGGGCTGTCCGCCGCCCCGCGCATATGCCTCGGCCGTTGCTGGATCGATGTTGTCGGAGTAAAAACCAAGCTGGTCGTAAATCTTCCGCTTCTTGGGATCGCTAAGAACTTCGTTAGCTTCAGAGAGAGTCTTGAACTTCTCCTCAGCCGATTTGTCGCCAGGATTGACGTCAGGATGATACTTACGCGCCAGCTTGCGAAAAGCCTTGCGAATGTCGTCGACGGACGCCGACTTCTTCACGCCGAGAACGCCGTAATAATCTTTGTCTTTGGTTTGAGTAGCCATGAGCTAGTTGTCAGCTACGAGCATAAACTGAGAACTGAGAACCGGGAACCGAGAACTGTTCTTCAGTTCACCACTGCCTTCGCCTGCTCATCGACGTCAACCGTGTACGCCTCAAACGGAGACGCATCCATCGACACCGGAATCTTCTGCAACCCCGTACCCGTGGGAGCGTAGCAGAACCAGCGCCCTTCTTCGGGGACAAAGTTCACAAAAAACATCTGGCCATTCACTTCGAATCTCATTTTGCGTTCCTCTTTCTGGCCCGACCAACACTTAGTTGGATGCAAATGGGGGCGCATCTCGCGCCCCCACTGAAGTGCCTCAAACGACGAACCGCGTAGCGACAGCCGCCCTCGGCTGTCCACCGAGCGCAGCTCGGTTTTGCTTTATTTCTTATCTTCAACATCGACGTACTCAGCGTCAATCACGCCTTCGTCCTTCTTGGCATCGTGACCCGCCCCGTTGCCCGAAGCGCCATCTGGACCATCCACCGGCCCGCCGCCGCCCGCCGCTGGAGCCGCCGCCTGCGTAGCTTTATACATCTGCTCCGCCAGCTTATGCGAAGCCGTCGTCAGCTTCTCGCGCGCCGAATCCATCGCCGACTTGTCGCCGCCTTCGATGGATTTCTTCGCGTCCGCCAACGCGTTCTCCACATCGCCACGCTCCGTGCCCGAGATCTTGTCGCCATGTTCTTTCAGCATCTTCTCGATGTTGTAGATCATCGAGTCCAGCTGGTTTTTGGCTTCGATCTCTTCGCGCCGCGTCTTGTCCTCCGCCGAATGCGCGTCGGCTTCTTTCGCCATGCGCTCGACTTCTTCCTTCGACAATCCCGAAGACGAAGTGATCGTGATCTTCTGGTCCTTGCTCGTGGCCATGTCTTTCGCGGTCACGTTCAGGATGCCGTTCGCGTCAATATCAAACGTAACCTCAATCTGCGGAATCCCCCGAGGCGCCGGTGGCAATCCAGTCAGATGAAATTTGCCCAGAGTGCGGTTCTGCGCCGCGAGCGGTCGTTCGCCCTGCAACACATGCACCTCGACCGAAGTCTGACTATCAGCCGCCGTAGAAAACGTCTCCGTCTTCTTCGTCGGAATCGTCGTGTTGCGCGGAATCATCGCCGTAGCCACGCCACCGAGAGTCTCGATCGACAGAGTCAACGGAGTAACGTCCAGCAGGAGCAGGTCTTTCACTTCGCCGCCCAGCACGCCGCCCTGAATCCCCGCGCCAATCGCCACCACTTCATCCGGATTCACGCCCTTGTGTCCTTCGCGCCCAAACAATTCTTTTACGATCTGCTGAATGCGTGGCATACGTGTCTGTCCACCGACCAGTACGACCTCATTGATCTTCGACGCATCCACGCCCGCATCTTTCAGACACTGCTTCGCCGGACCAACCGACCGCTGCAAGATGTCTTCGATCATGGTTTCAAGCTTGGCGCGAGTCAGTTTCTTGACGAGATGTTTGGGGCCAGCAGCATCCGCCGTAATAAACGGCAGATTGATCTCGGTCTCCATCGTCGTCGAAAGCTCAATTTTCGCGCGCTCAGCCGCATCACGCAGACGCTGCAAAGCCATCTCGTTCCCCTTGCCGCGGAGGTCAAGCCCTTCGTCCTTCTTGAACTCATCAATCAGCCAATCGACGAGCCGCTGATCGATGTTGTCGCCGCCGAGGTGCGTATCGCCATTCGTAGCCTTCACCTCGATGACGCCCTCGCCCACTTCAAGAACCGAAATATCGAACGTGCCGCCGCCAAAGTCGTACACAGCGATGGTTTCGTCCTTACCCTTGTCGAGCCCGTAAGCCAAAGCCGCCGCCGTAGGCTCGTTGATAATGCGCTTCACGTCGAGCCCGGCAATCTTGCCAGCATCCTTGGTAGCCTGACGCTGTGCGTCGTTAAAATACGCCGGCACCGTGATGACCGCCTCGGTGACTTTCTCGCCGAGATAATCTTCCGCCGCCTTCTTCAGCTTCTGCAGGATCATCGCCGACACTTCTGGCGGACTATACTTCTTGCCCTGCGCCACCACCCCGACGCCGTCGCCATCCCGCTCAACCTTATAAGGGACCATCTTCAATTCTTCGCTAACCTCGTCGTAGCGCCGTCCCATAAAACGCTTGATCGAGTAAACGGTGTTCTCCGGATTGGTAATCGCCTGCCGCTTAGCGACCTGGCCCACCAGCCGTTCGCCGGTCTTGGTAAATCCGACGACCGAAGGCGTAGTCCTGCCACCTTCCTCATTCGCAATCACTTTCGGCTCTCCACCCTCCATCACCGCGACGCAGGAGTTGGTGGTTCCGAGGTCAATTCCGATAATCTTAGCCATACCCTTACCCTCCAATGCTTACCTTTTGCTTAACGACAAATAGATAAGTGCTTTACAATCAGTGTGATGATGATTACGCTGTGGGCCATACTATAACCTGAGCGAATCATTGTCAAGGTTTAGATGCAATAGGAAGCAATGAAGATGCGGCAGCTTTTGCGGGTGTGGTGACGGGGCTTTGCCCCGTCTGACGCGATTCCGACGCTCGTCCATTTTTCCCGCAATCCATTTTCCTGAGCTGGGTCTCGACCCAACCTCATTGCGTTGGCTGCCGCGCGCGACGGGGATGGGGTGGGTGTCGTTCTCAAGGCACTTAAGCCTTTCCGGGCACCTCGGAACATCCCTTCATTTGCATGAAAGGTTCTTCGAAATACCTGCGGGAAAGATACGCCACGCCAATTGTGAATCCGCTCGCGACACTGAACAGCAAAACCATGACGCCAAAATGTCCGGCTGGCGGGGGCAGGGTAGGAAATAACCAGCTCACGATGCGGTCCTCTAAATCAAAGATCAGCATGTGAATGAGGTAGACGCAGTAGCTGATGTCACCGAAAAACTGCAGCACCGGCCGCCTCACGATGGCTTTCCAGCGGGATGTTCCAATCAGAAGCGCAAGTGCCACTATCCCGGCAAAGAACAGATTCAATGCTGTTTCCGCAGAGTCACTCCGAGGAATCTGCGGGCCAGAAATATTCCGAAGGGATAACCAACCCCGAACATGATCAAACTCGCCGCAAAAGAAATCGCCGTGACGCGCCACATTCGAACCCGTGTTCCCCAGGGACCACGAGCCAATGCGGCCAACACCGCCCCGGTCGCCAATCCGTCCGCGACCAGCCATGTATATCCGGTACCCGTGTCATAACGCCGAATGGAATAGAAGGCTCGAGCGAGCCACCGCCGTTCACACCGCCACCCG
>JAYUJG010000104.1:0-10716 GCA_043765355.1 Acidobacteriaceae bacterium
GCCATCGAGTCTCTCTTTACCACCTACGAAAAAGTATCCCTGCGGACGTTCGAATATCTAGCCAGCATCACGCCGCGCCCCCCCGAAATGAAGCCCGACGCTTACGAACGCACCCTCCGCGCCCGCGCCTTCGACATCTCGCGCTACTTGCTGCCGCTTTCGACCAACACGTCGCTAGGAGAAATCGTCAACGCCCGCACCCTTGAAACTCAGGTTGCCCATCTGCTCGCGCAACCGCACAAAGAAGTCCGCGAACTAGGAGCGCGCCTGAAGCAGGCCGCCATTTCCCCCGCCTATAACGCCAACGAAGAATCCCTGCGTGCACTCGTCGCCCAGATTCGCGCCGTGTCGCCAGAAATCGCCGAGCGCGCCGAACGCGAACTCCTGCGCGAAGTGCGCGTCGCGCCCACCCTCGTCAAATACGCCGATCCAAATCTCTACGAAATCGAAACCCGCCGCGAACTACAGCAGGCCGCCGCTGAATTGATGATGGTGACGGGCGAGGCCATCGATCCCGCGCCGCTCGTTGACCTCCTCGACCCCGATCCGCTCGAGATCGAACTCGCCACCACGCTGTTATATGGAAACTGCCACTATTCCTATCGCCAGCTTCGCCAAGCCGTGGAAGCCGCCGGCGAAGCGCGTCGCCGCGAGATCATCGATCTCGGCCTGCTCCATCGCGGCAAGCACGACGAACTGCTACGCCCTTTTTCCGCCGGACAGCTGTTCCGCTTCGACATCCTCATGGACATCGGCGGCTTCCGCGACATGCACCGCCATCGCCGCTGCGTCCAGATCATGCAGGACTTCACGACCGTTCACGGATTCGACACTCCGCCCGAAGTCGAAGCCGCCGGAATTCGCCCCGACTACGAAACCGCAATGAAGAACGCCGAAGCCGCAGTACAGAAGCTTGCAGCATCAGGCGGCTCGGAAGCCCGCGAGAACGCGCAATATGCAATCCCGTTAGCCTTCCGCAAGCGCACCCTCTTTAAGATGGATTTCGCCGAAGCTGTTTACATCTCCGAACTCCGTACCACGCCCGCCGGACACACCTCCTACCGCAACGTAGCCTATGCCATGTACGAAACCGTTGCGGCAAAGCATCCAGCCCTGGCAAAATATTTCCGCGTAGTCAACGTCCGCGAACCAGTAGACCTCCTGAAACGCTGACCCCGTGTGGCGCGGGTGCCCTCGCCCGCGTGACCGTCAAATTGACGCTGCCCGTTTCCACATCTAAAATCACCTCACACATGCCTCTCTACGAATACCTCTGCAAGAAGTGCGGACACCGCCTCGAAAAAATCCAGATGTTCTCCGACAAGCCACTCAGGAAGTGCCCCGAATGCGGAGGCGCTCTGGAGAAACTCATCTCCGCCTCCGCCGTCCAATTCAAAGGCTCGGGATGGTACGTCACCGACTATGCCAAGAAGGGCTCCGGCTCCGCGGGGTCGTCCTCGTCAGCTCATTCTTCCGACAGTGACAGCGCCACCGCCTCGACAGAAACGAAAGACAGCAAAGACGCCAAAGAATCGAAAGACTCTCAAGAAACAACAGCAACAAAAGACACAAAAGAATCGAAGAAAGACGACAAGCCCAAGTCCGATACATCCGCCAAGAAAAACAAGAAAGACTGAAATGCTAAGTGCTAAATGCTAAGAACTAAGCCTGCCGCGGCGCTGCTCCGCCCGCGCGCTCCGGCGTGCCCACCACCAGAGTTCGCCGTCGCGGCAATTCGTCCTCCGCAACTTCTCCTAGAAATTCAAGTTCGATGCCCAGGCTCGACGCCGCCTCGCACGCGGCATCGTTGAGAAAGTACACGATGTCTCCTCCAAATCGATCTTTGAACCGGCGGCGCTCATCCAGGTCGAACGGGCTCACCGAATAGACTTTGATCGCGGGGGCTTCGCGTAGCACGGTGCCCAACTGGCGCTGGAATCCAAGCGCCCCCTGCCGCACCTGCGCCATGGTGTAAGCAATCACTCGATAAGCCATAAGAGTAGTCAAAGAAGCATAGCAGTCATTACAGGCCTCGCCCCGCCGACCCAGCACGCACCCTCTGTAGAGACACGGCTTGCCGCGTCTCCGCCCACTGCGCCCAAAATATCGCGTGGCCCCAGACGCGGCAAGATCGAAGAATGAGCCGATTCCGTCCGCCGAATCGTTTTCCGGGGCCCAACATCTAAGCACACTGAACTAGTCGTTATAACGACTGTGTGATACCGGCTACGCCAACACAATTGCGGAGCCTACACCCATGATGACCATCCGGCCCAGCAACGAACGAGGCGGCGGCGACTACAGCTGGCTGAAGACCCGCCATTCTTTCAGCTTCAGCGATTATTCCGATCCCAAGTGGATGGGCTTCCGTTCGCTGCGTGTGATTAACGAAGATTGGGTCGCGCCAAACGGCGGCTTCCCCACCCATCCCCATCGCGACATGGAGATCATCACCTACGTGCTCTCGGGCAAGCTCGAACACAAAGACAGCCTCGGCACCGGATCGGTGATTCTCCCGGGCGATGGACAGCGCATGTCGGCGGGCCGTGGCATTCGCCACAGCGAAGCAAATCCCTCCGCGACCGAGGCCGTCCATCTGCTGCAGATATGGATCACGCCCGACAAAAACGGCCACGCCCCCGGATACGAGCAGAAAAGTTTCCCCGAGTCGGAAAAGCGCGGCAAGTTTCGTCTGATCGCCTCGAACAATGGCGCCGAAGGGTCGGTGAAAATCAATCAGGACGCAAAGCTCTTCGTCACCTTGCTCGCGCCGGGAGAAGAGCTCTCACAGACGCTAGCCCCCAAGCGCAACGCCTGGCTCCAAGTCGCCAAAGGCGAAGTCGAACTCAACGGCCACAAGTTGCATCAGGGAGACGGCGCGGCCATCAGCGACGAAACAACACTAACCGTCAAAGCAACGGAAGATGCAGAAGTGCTCTTGTTCGATCTGGCCTAAACAACTCTCGTAGGGGCGGACGCCTTCGTCCGCCCCAGTCGCGCGAAAGCGCGACCGCATTATCCCAGCCCGATCGCAACCGCCGCCAGCATTCGTCCCGTCACGCCCTTTTCTTTTCGATAACTGAACAACAGATCCGTGTGGCATGCCGTGCAAGTCGAGCTTGCATCGATATTCTTAGCCATCACGCCGGCATCCACCAGTTGTCTCCGGTTCGCTTCCACCAGATCGAGGAAAAGTTTTACCGGCAGTTCGCTGTGTCCCGGGGCACGCGCGGTCAAAAACAGCAACGGATATTTCTCCCGCACCGGATCCGATTCCTTCACCTCGCGAAACAGACTTGCGCCATAAGCAAATTGACTTTCAAACTTGATCCGCACTTCATCGCCGACGTCATAACAGCATCCCCGCACGCCTGGCCCAATCGCCGCCAGCAGGTTTCGCGGATTGCTCCCAAAATGCTTCCGCATTTCGCCCACGCCCTTCTCTACAATCCTCTTCACTGTGCCGCGCCACCCCGCGTGAAACACGCCAACCGCACGCCGCTTCGGATCCACCACAACAATCGGAAGGCAATCCGCCGTCTGAATCGCCACGACGAGGCCCGGAGTGTCCGTCACGATTCCGTCGCCAACCAGCGTCTGCCCGGGCATCTCTTCAATCCGATCCACGATCTTCCGGTCGATGCGATGGATCAAATCAGAATGAATCTGCCGCAGCGCAACCAGCGGCCAACTCTTGCCCCCACTTGACGCGCCCAGCTCTTTGAGAAAAAGATCGCGGTTGCGTTCCACTGCGGCTCGCGAATCTTCCTTGGTGAAGCCAAGGTTCAACGCGGTTCCGCCGTACACGCGCGACACGCCACCATGCCGCGTCGAGAAAGCGTGCGCCAGCCACGGCAACCGGCCCAGCTTCTCAGAATGTATGAGTTGTAGTTTAGGTTTTTCGGTCTTCCTGGTCGCCACCGTCAAATGATACCGGAAGCGGATTGCCAAACCCCCGCGGAAGTTGCGTCCGCAACCGATGCAACAAAAAATAAGGCCACGCAACCCAATTGCGTGGCCTCCGTACCTTCATGCACTGAGTCTCAGTCGTTGCTGCCATCGATGCTGGCCACTGCCGGTTCCGCGGCGTGCACCGCCTCGACCGGATTCGCCTTCGCGCTGACCTTCACCGTAGCCAGAATCTTCTCCAGCTTGGCGAAGATTGCGTCGCGGCTCACCGGCTCCGCGCCGTCTCTGGTGCCAAAGCCCGCTGTGCCGAGGCTCAATACATATTCGTAGCAGGCTCCGCTGTCGTAGCTGTGGTAATACTGCGTTTCGCTTTGCGCCAGAGCGCTCGCCGAAAAGTTCGTCGTCGTCGCCATTTCAATCGAGCCGACTCTCGCCTTTCCAGCCTCCACGGGCGCCCCGTTGACGTTGTGCGAATCGACCAGCGCGAAGTGTGCGCACTCCTGCTCGCTAACGCTGCGATTGACGTTCACGTTGAAAAAGGCGGATGCCAAGTCCGTGCCAGGATACCAACCGTCCGGCACTTCGACCGTGGCAATCGCGACGCCCCCGGGTTGCACGAAGTTCATCGCAGCATCGCCCAGTCCCGCAAACTGCACCCGCGCATCGTCACCCGAAGCCAGCGTAAACTTCCGCGGATAAAAGAACGAAACACCCGAGTTGTCGTCGCGGTACATGACATTCGCCGGACGCCTCTTGTGTGTCTTCTTGGTGGGCGCGGCGGTGGTAGCCGCTCCAACGCTAACCGGTGCTGTCGCGGGCGCAGGCGTCGTCGCGTTCGGCGAGTCGCCAAACGCGTTGCCAGACACCGCAACCAGCGCCGGGTTCGACGCCTGTTTCGAGCAGGCGCTCATCACCAGCAGCAGCCCGAGAATCGCGAAGCCTGCGAACATCGCCAGTTTCTGCTGTCGCGACCAGGACGCAAGCATCGTTCCGAAAAATGTGTTGTTGGTTTTTTTGTTGGGAGAATTTCCGCCAGCGGATTTCTGATTCGATAACTTCTCATTCGTCGATTTCCAAATCGTTGCCATTTTTGTCACCCCCTCTGCGCTGCCGCAGTCGGAAGTGATATGGCAAGAGAGCGGCCAACACGCCGGCCATTGATGCGGCTCGACTTAGAGGTGAACCGAGCGCGGAGCCTTGTGCCGCGCATTACACGCCGTGTTGCGGGGAACACACCATCCGCGCCCGCAACCTTCCCGCTAGAATGCCTTTGTGAATCCGGCGCTTCCCACCCCATCCGGTTATCGCGGACGCCTGGCCCCTTCGCCGACGGGCCTGCTGCACCTCGGGCACGCGCGGACCTTCTGGATAGCGGCGCAGCGGGCAATCGAAAATCGCGGCGCTTTGATTTTGCGCAATGAAGATCTCGACCCCCAGCGCTCGCGTCCGGAATTCGCCAGCGCCATGATCGACGATCTGCGCTGGCTGGAAATTCGCTGGAGCGAGGGCCCCGATTGTGGCGGCGCTTTTGGCCCGTACCTCCAAAGCGAGCGCCGGCCGCACTATCGAGAGGCGTGGCGCCGCCTGCGCGAGGGTGGGTTCATTTACCCATGCAGTTGCTCGCGTAAAGATCTCGCGCAGTCGGCGAGCACTCCAAATGACGATGGCAACGACGACAACAACGACGACGACGAGCCGCTCTATCCAGGAACGTGCCGTACACGCCACGATTCCGCTACGCTTGCGCCCACCGACCCTGCCGGAACGAACTGGCGCTTTCGCGTTCCCGATGCCGAGGCCGTCGAATTTACAGACCTGCATCTGGGACCGCGCCGCTACCTGGCTGGGCGGGATTTCGGCGACTTTCTGGTTTGGAGGCGCGATGACGTTCCCGCGTATCAACTCGCGGTAGCAGTCGATGACGCTGCCATGCGAATCACGGAAGTCGTGCGCGGCGCCGATCTCCTGAAGTCCACAGCGCGGCAATTGCTCCTGATCCGCGCTCTGGGATACCAAACGCCCAACTATTTCCACTGCGAACTGCTGCGAGACGCGAATGGAATCCGGCTCGCGAAACGCCACGACGGGCTCAGCCTTCGGCATTTGCGAGAAAGCGGAATGACCCCGGAACAAGTTCTGGCAATGGCCGTTCGGTCACGCTAACCCAACACTTTCGTTTGTCGTCCGACTTACTCAGGGTCGCAACAATCCCCCGCGCACCGGATTAGCATCTAGCAGGCTGCGGAAAAACTCCATCTCGACAGCGAAAAGGGAAGGGCACGAATTTATTCGTGCCCTTAAGTCGTTGAAAAGATGTTCGCGCTTCAGCGCCTGAGGGAGGCTTTTTGCGCGCTCGGCGACTTTTCCAGCAGCCTGCTAGAGAAGGGGAGGAATATGCGTCGAACAATTTTGGCGACACTGGCAATTGCACTGTTACTTAGCCTGACCGCCTATGGCCAGTCGCTCGGCGACGTGGCCCGCGCCAATCGTGAAAAGCAGCAGAAGGCCACGACCGAAGACCCATCCACGACACCGCCGAAGGTGATCACCAACGCGGACCTCCCGAAAGACCAGAACCCAGCATCAGATTCAGATGACGACGCCGCGCCACCGGCAGATACGGCCGCCAATAAGTCAGCCGACCGTCGCTCAGCGCAACAAACCATTGCCCAGCAGCACGCCGCCGAACAATGGAAGCGCCAGATACTCGCGCAAAAACATAAGGTCTCAAATCTCCAGGCGCGAGTTGACCAACTCAACGCCTCGATTCAGGCCGCCAACGGAAGCGCCCAATTCGAAGGCCCCAACAGCCGCTATCAGGCGCAGCAAATGCAGCGAGCCGCGGACATCCAGTTGCAACTCAACGAACAGAAAAAGCTCTCTCCGAATTACAGGAATCGGCGCGCCGCGCCGGCATGCACACCACGGTGTACGATCCGTAGGGCCGCCAGTTGTCGGCGCATAGCTGTCGTTATCAGTTGTCAGTCATCAGTGCAACCCGGCCAATTGTCTCAATGAATCGGATCGCTCGCTTCGACCATCTACCCTTGTGAGCGCCGACTCAATTTTCCTCACCGCCGATTGGCTGCACCTGGCCATGCTCAACTATGAAATCGACGCAAATCTCCTTCTTCCCTTTGTGCCCGCCGGAACCGAACTCGATCGCTGAAACGGGAAAGTTTTGCCAGCCTCGTCGGGTTTTCGCTTCTTAAAAACGAAACTCCTCGGATTCCCCCACCCGAGCAATACCACACGAGCAACACCAACTGCGCTAGAACAGCGCGGTAGGCCGTCTCTTCCAACTCTTGCCCTTCTCCTTCGAAACGTTTTCGATGTCGTTGACATACGCGCCGGTCTGCGTCAAAACATGATGCAGGTCGTTGCCCACGCTGATGAAGGTGAATCCTTTATCCAGAAACTCGCCGACGCGCGCCGTCCCGAACAGGAAGATGCCCAGAATGGTGTTGTTCTTGCGCGCGTGCTCGACCAACTTCTGCGTGGCTGCGCCGAGTTCTGGCGACGTGTACATATGCGGAAATTCGTATTTATTGAAAAGGCCCATCGACATGCAAAGATCGTTTTGTCCGAGAAAAAGAATATCCACGCCGGGAACGGCCGCGATCTCCTCGATATTTTCGATGCACGACGCAGTCTCCACCTGCAGCGCGATGATGCCGTCGTTGTTCCAGTTGCCGGCGTATCCAAGCAGTCCTGCCTTATTCATGCAGCGCTGCGGAAAATAAACGGAACGCGTTCCGACCGTCGGGTACTTCGTGCAACTAATCGCCTGCCGCGCTTCTTCGGCCGTATTGATGTAAGGAACGAGAACGCCGTCGGCGCCAAGATCGAGCGCCTGCTGAATGCCGGGGCGGTCATCGTATCCGCCCACGCGGACCAGCGACTTCGCGCCGCCGTTCCCGATGCCGCTGAGCATCGCCGAAAGCTTTTCGTAGTTCATGGGACCATGCTGCGTATCGACGAGCAGCCAGTCGTATCCGCTGTGCGCAAGTTGTTCCGCCACCGTCGGGCTGTGGGAATTGACGAACAGGCCCATCTTCGGATTGCCTGCGCGCAGTTGCTTCTTAAACTCGGTGCCTGTCAAAACGGCATCGGCCATGGGATGAATCCTCCTCAAATACTTTCTCGAAAACTTTTTTTCGAATACTCTTTTCGAACTCTTTGGAAATGGTGATCAGTGTAACCAACGAACGCCGCGCGAAGCCAGCGCCAACCCTACTTTTTTCAAGTAAGTGACCGGAAGACAAATCCCCTGTAGTGACGCGGCTTGCCGCGTCTCCCGCCGCCTGCGGCCCAAAAAATATCGGGCTGTCCCCAGACACCCCAAGCCGCGTCTCTACGGCCAAAGCGTCTCCAAAAACCTGATTCCATCCCGGAAACCGGCCATTTCCAGCTCTCTTCGGCCTGCGAACCCTCATTTTACGCCGATTTTCGAGGGGGTACCTTTCTGGCAACCGCATAAAATCTGCACAAACTGCTACTTTTCCACAGCGCAGTGCGTTAGTATTCGCTCGATACAGGCAAATTTGTAAGTCCCTGAAGGAGGAATTCATGGCTTCTGGTATGACCAAAACTCAACTCACTCGGCACCTGGCCGAAAAGCTCGAACTCAACAACAAGACTGCCGCAGCGTTTCTCGAGCACCTGGCAGACACCGCGATTAAAGAAACCAAGAAAAATGGCGTGTTCGTCATCCCCGGCCTCGGCCGCCTCGTGAAAGCGCATCGCAAAGCCCGCATGGGACGCAATCCGCAGACCGGCGAACCGATCGCCATCAAGGCGAAGACAGTGGTGAAGTTCCGCGTGGCCAAAGCCGCCAAGGACGCTATCGCCCCCAAGAAGTAGTTGTAGCGCTGGCGTCCCGCCGGCAACTGTGGCGCGGGCGCTCCTGTCCACGAAAAGTTGGTAACTAGAAAAAGGTCGGCTAGCCAGCTGGCCTTTTGTTTTTTGCGAGCACAACTCCGTCCGAAATTAAAGTCAATTCCAAAAACTCCGCCCGCACTGATCGTCACAGATCAATCATCACAAACTGATTCGTCACAAGCCAAACGTTCGCCGGTCACAGACTCCCTTGCTGCCTCCAACGATATACTTCCACCAGTGTCCGACACCCCAAATCTCGCGGAAATTCTCCGGCGCTACTGGGGATACCACGAGTTTCGTCCCAAGCAAGAGAGTGTCATCCGCAGCCTCTTGGCCGCGCACGATGCGTGCGTCGTGATGCCGACCGGCGGCGGCAAGTCGCTCTGTTACCAGCTTCCGGCGGTGGTTTCACAAAAGACTGCCGTGGTCGTTTCTCCGCTCATCGCGCTGATGCAGGATCAGGCCGCTCAACTGGCTCAGATGGGCATTCCCGCAGCCGTCATCAACAGTCATCAGACTCCCGACGAACGCCGCCAAGTCATGCAAAAAGCGGCGCGCGGAGAATATCGCCTGCTCTATCTTTCGCCCGAACGTCTCGCCGCCGGAAATACTTTCGAATGGCTTGCCAAAGTTCCAGTGGGTTTTTTTGCCGTCGACGAAGCCCATTGCATTTCCGAATGGGGCCACGAGTTTCGGCCCGACTACCGCCAACTCAGCCAGCTCCGGACGAGCTTTCCGAATCTTCCCATCGCGGCCTTCACCGCCAGCGCCACGCGCCAGGTCCGCCACGACATTCTGAAGCAGTTGCAGATGCGCGAGCCCGATTGCTACATCGCCAGTTTCCATCGCGAGAACCTGCGCTACGTGGTCCACGAATGCGAACCGCGCACGCAACTTGAGTTGCTCGGCCGCGCCCTCCGCCAATACGCGGGAGAGAGCGTCATCGTCTATTCGCCGACGATTCGCCGCGTCGAAGAAACCGTCGAATATCTGGAAGAGAGCGGCATCGCGGCGATCCCGTATCACGCGAAAATGGATTCATCCCTCCGCCGCCAGAATCAGGAACGCTGGATGTCCGACGAAGTCCGCGTGCTGGTGGGCACGATCGCGTTCGGTCTCGGCATCAACAAACCGGCTGTCCGCGCCGTGATTCACCTCTCTCTGCCGAAATCGATTGAGCAGTATTACCAGGAAGCAGGACGTGCGGGACGAGACGGACGTCCCGCCGATTGCGTTTTGCTGTGGCAGAAGCGCGACCACGTTCTGCTCGATTATTTCATCGGGCAGATTTCCGACGATGCGGAACGCCAACGAGCATCGGCCCGGAAGCGCGTGATCAGCCGCTTTGCGGATTCAAACAACTGCCGCCACCGCCAAATCTGTGTCCACTTTGGCGAGACCCCGAAGTGGGACACCTGCGCCAGTTGCGACAATTGTGGAACTAAACCCGAGTGGCTCAAAAAAGCCGCGGCTATCATCGGCCTGCCCGAAGTCGCGACACGGAAAACGGCATTTGCGCCCACCTATCGCAAATTGTCGCCGTCCGACAAACCCGCGCGAACTCCGGCCCCCGCGGAAGCCGATCCAATCCTGGCCGACTATCTCCGCGAATGGCGCCGCAACATGGCGCGCGAAAGCAAAGTGCCCGCCTACATCATCCTGCACGACAGCACACTCGAAGAGTTGTGCCGCCGCCGTCCAACCTACTTCGCCGAGCTAAGACAGGTGCCCGGCATCGGCGAGAAAAAAGCGGAGATGTATGGCGCGGAAATTCTTCAAGCGCTGAAAAATTACACCGATGGCGCTCGCGCCACCCAGTCGACCGCCAAAGAGGCCACTCCGGCGGAACAGACGCTGCGCCTTTTGAACGAAGGCCGCACCTTCGAAGAAATAGCTCGCATGCGGGCCCGCCAAATTTCTACCGTC
>JAYUJG010000105.1:0-3721 GCA_043765355.1 Acidobacteriaceae bacterium
GCTGGCTGAAGTAGAGCTTCCCCAGTCTGAACACTGCGCGCGTACTGATCCATCACCAGATCAAGCGCCGCCGGATGCGGAAATTTCGGAGCACTCCCAAACCCTCCGTTGACGTCGTCAAACATCTTGCGCGCCGATTCCAGAATCGCATCGATCACCGTAGCGGAGACTGTGCCGCCGCCAGCAAAAATCTCGGCGCGCGCAATTGCGCTCTCGACCAGATGCGCTTGCTCGAGTACTTCCCCATTTTTGTCGCGATAGGCCTGCGCAATCGAAACCAGCACGCGCTTGAAACTAGGCCGCCCATACGATTCCGTCGGCGGAAAATATGTCCCGCCATAAAACGGCTTGCCATCCGGAGTAAGAAACGCCGTAAGCGGCCATCCACCCTGTCCCGTAAGCGAAGCCACCGCCAACTGATAACGGCTGTCAATATCCGGACGCTCGTCCCGATCCACCTTCACCGCGATGAAATGCTCATTCACAATCGCCGCCACCTCGGGATCGTCATACGACTCGCGATCCATCACATGACACCAATGACACCACACCGCGCCGATATCGAGCAGCATGGGCTTATTGGCCGATCGAGCCGCGGCAAACGCTTCTTCGCCGAACTCATGCCACTGGATGGGCTGATGCATCGCGGAGCGGAGATAGGAGGAGGAGGCGCGGGCGAGAGAGTTGTGGGAAGGGGTCATGAAGTAGTCAGTTTAAAGCCTTTCAGCCCGCAGCGTTGGCACAAGAAATTGAATGGCTACTCACCGGTCCGCGGTTTAGGGGAGTGAGAGCGGGATCGCAACGGTGCGAGCCCACCACAGGTCATTGTTGATCAAAGTACGAGATCCTGAGGGATAAATGGCCGTAAGCCTGTATCCAAACTGAGGAAAGTCGGCCAACCAGGTCGATTCTTCTCTCTTTATCCAGTTTCCGTAACTGTCGCTCTCATAAGCGGAGCGAGATGAATGATCGAGACCGCCGTTTCGGAATACTTTTGTTTCCACCTCTCGATCCTGCGAATCGAAAGTGGTGGTCCACCTCTCAGATTTCGCGGGCATCTCAAACTCGATGGCGTTGCCTCTCGAATCATACTTGAGTGGGTTTCCGTTCGCGGTACTTCCGCCAGAACTGTATGGGTGATACGCGGCCATCACCCGTGCGGCTTGATTGCTGTCCGTACACGTTTTTTCGGCTCGGCTCCCATCTGCGTTCACAACGATTCGCTTGTCCAGCAGCCCGTTCCCCCCGTACTCAGAGATCGTCTGTTCGCTGGATCTTCGTGAAAAGATGTTACATCTTATGGCTGGCCGCATGGGGGTCTGGGGCCCTGCCCTTTCCGTATTCGCCAAAGTTCACGCGTGCTTACCCCGCCGCCACCTCATCCAGCCGCGCCAGTGTATCCGGGTGCCGCCGCACCAAAAGGACGGGTGCCGCTGCCTGGGGATTCGGTTTCGCGCGTATAACTAGGGGCCGGAGTACGATCTTGCGTTCTTGCTCTGTCTGCTTTAGTGTATATACATATTCGTCACTATGAGGCTTCCGTGGAGTTTGCCTGGGACGAGCGTAAGAATCGAGCCAACCAGCGAAAGCACGGCCTTAGTTTTGAGATTGCCATGTTCGTATTTGATGACCCTTTTCATGTGTCCCAGCAGGAACGGGAGGTGGGAGGGGAGCCGCGCTGGCAGACCATCGGCATGATCAGCGGAATGCAAGTGTTGGTGGTTGCTCATTTGGTGGATGAGGAACAGGACATTGTTCGCATCGTTTCCGCACGCAACGCGACGGGAAATGGAGATCTATGCGCAAAGCATCTAAAGTCGTGAGATCGAAGCATGACCCCGGACAGGCGCTCTCGTCGAAGCAAAAGCGCGAACTGGCCGCCCTGGCTGCTTTGCCAGACGATCAGATCGACACCTCGGACATCCCGCAACTCCCACCTTCCGCATGGAAGAACGCGATCCGGGGCAAGTTCTACCGGCCGGTGAAGCGGGCGGTGTCAATGCGTCTTGATGCCGACGTGGTTGCATGGCTAAAAAAAGCTGGCAAGGGATACCAGACCCGCGCGAATCGGATACTGCGGCAAGTCATGCTTGAGGACAGCAAACGGGCATGAAGCCCGGGGTGCACGATGCTTCCTGCGCTACGCTGCCAATCACCGTTCGTGAAGCTCATCCCGTGAGCGATCAGGCGTCCACCTCAAGTCAAGTCCCTCGCGCAGACGAGCCAAGGCACGCCGTCGGGCCCGACGATATGTCTTACGTTCAGTCACGATTTGACCGAGACGAGCGGCTAACAATGCGCTAACCGAAGTGCCTTCCTTCGTTCGTTGCCAAGGCGCGAACTTCCCGCAAGACATGCGCGTCTACCGCAATCGTGATATTGGTCTTTTTCTTCATCTCAACTTAAGTCGTAACACTCTTACTCGACTCCATCGGTACCTCGGGTCAACCCTGCGCCGCCAACTGCTCCGCCATCGAACAATAGATCTCCACCGCCTCCACCAGTTGCTTCTTCTCGACATACTCGCCCGTCGTGTGGGCCACATGAATCGAGCCCGGACCCAGCAACAGCGGCTCGCCCCAATTCGGCAGCGAGGGGATATCCGTCGTGAAAGCGGCGACCATCGTCGGCAGACCGTCCAGCGTTCGGAGGCGTAGAAACGGCGTTTCGCGCGTGAAGTTTACTTCAGCCAGGTCGCCGACGGCTTCGGTGATCTCGCTGCGTAATGCGTCCGCCGAGCCTACCAACCGGTAGAAAAGATCGGCCTTGGCATAATCTGGAATCACGTTCGGAGCACGCCCGCCCTGAATCGATCCCACGTTTTTCGTACAAGCGCCAACCTCGGTATCCTCAGGAAGCTTCATCGCGTGCAATCTGTGCAACGCTTCCACCAGCTTGTCGATGGCCGACTCGCCTAACTCCGGATACGCCGAGTGCGCCATCTTTCCTCGCGCCACAAGTTCCACATGCAACGCGCCTTTGCTGGCCAGCGCGAGTTTGTTTTCAGTGGGTTCGCCGTTGATCATGAAGCGCGCGCCCTGCGGTTGCAGGTTGGCCGCCTTCGCGCCGATCGAATCCCGTTCTTCGCCGACCAGAAACAGCAGGCCCACGAAAACGCCCGCCCCGCGCAGTTTTTCCGCCGCCACGATCTGCGCGGCGATGATCCCTTTTGCATCGCAGGCGCCACGGCCGTAGATACGCGCGTCATCTTCCGATGAAGGGAAGAACGGCGGCACCGTGTCCATGTGAGTGGAGAAGAAAATCTCGGGACGATCGTGTCCCGGCCAAGTCGCAAGCACGTTCGCGCGCGCACCCTCGACCGGCATTGCACGCGATTCGAATCCCCGCCGCCGCAACTCGGCGCAAAGAAATTCTCCGACCGCAGCCTCATTGGGAGTGATGGATTCGATATCGATCAGGCGGCGGGTGAGTAAGAACAAGTCCATGCCGGAAAAGAGTAACAGCGAATCGCAAATAGTGAAAAAAATAGAGAGCCGCAAAGAAACTCTCGCCGTAGAGGCGCGGCAAGCCGGGGCAAGCCCCGTCTCTACGGTTCAGTGTGAATCGGGGCAGTGCGAGATCAGTAAAAATCAGAGCAGCTCAAATAGAAGCCGCATTTCTTGCAGACCGCCTTGCAGCGGTGTCCGCGCAGTTCGGTGGAGCAGTTAGGGCAGATCGAGGACGCATCTCTCTTTAGATTTACAGCGATGCCGCCCGCCGC
>JAYUJG010000106.1:0-3598 GCA_043765355.1 Acidobacteriaceae bacterium
GGCGTCCAGACAATGGGGGCCAGTGGAGATGCCGTTGTCGAGAAAGACGAGGAGCCCGTGGCAGCATTCGCAGGCGCCGTCGCGGCGCGCTGCGCTCGCATTGTCATCTTCTGCCGGTAGGCGCGAAACCGGAGAACCGCTGCCGATTCACCCGGGGGCGCATTGCGCCCCCGGAGATTCCAGTTTGAGCCCGGTTGATCGCGCTGATAGGGGCGATCTCCTCCGTACGTTTCGGGAGGAGAGTATGTTTTCCTGTCAGAGCCCTGACCGAAGGCACGGCCCAAAAAGCCGTTGCTGAAAACAGCCGCGAAGAGAACAAGAGAGAAGAGAAAACTAGAAGAACGCAAACCACGGCTTGGCATAAGTTGAAACGCCACTCGGCGCTGGTGCAACGCAGCGCGTGAGAAGAGTCTCAACGATCAGAAGAAGATTTAAACGTCCACGAAAGTCTCCCCGCCCTTGGTAGCCAAAAACCGGTTAGTTTCCGTGTGGCCGACTACCCAGGAGTTGGCCGCTTTAGTCAACAGCGCGCGGTAAACCCCTCATTCAGAACTATTATGAAACGCTAGGTGTTTTGCTCAAATAGGCGTCGGTAGTCAATTGTTTCAACATCAAGTCCGCCACGTCCGCCCGCGATATTTTGGCCCGAACGGACTTGTCAGAGGCGTCGAACCCGCTATGGTAGATCCCTATGCCCGGGCCATTCGTAAGGGCACCCGGTCGCACGATTACCCAGTCCAGCTTGCTCTCCTTTAATGACTTCTCTTGGACCTCTTTGTCCGCAAAAATGTTCCTCAGCAGGATAGGAATCAACATATAGTTGTAAAAGAACCCGAGTTGCCCTCGGCTGTCGCCAATGCCCAGGGAAGACTCGCAAACGAAACGCTTTACTCCCAGTTTTTCCATCGCACGTACGGTATTCTTCGTGCCTTCAGACAGCGTGGTTGTCCGTCTGTAGAGAAGGAGAATGGCAAGGAATGGCCCGCCGTTCGCACGAGCCATCCGACAGGTCCGATCAGGTGGCCTAGTCTGGCGATGACCTGACAAAAAATCACAATGGCGATGATGGGCAGAGTCTTGACCGCGATGCCAAGAGCGGATAGTGCGGCGTCCTGGCCCTGGAGCGCCGCCTCTACCGAGCCGTAATCCAAAATGTCGCCCTTCACGACGCGTAGGTTGGGGTGGGTCGTTCGCACCTTGGAAGGTTCGCGTGCGAAGGCAGTTACAGTGTGCCCGTGCTCGAGCGCTTGTTCAACCTGCGCTCGCCCCGTTCCACCTGTGGCTCCCAGTATAAGTAGGTTCATTGATTGAGATCCTTGTCCTCTTGGGGTGCGGTAACCATGAGAACAATTCCCACGGCTAGGAACCAGGCTGCCGTGCTCGCGGCGGTAGCATTCCAGTACCGACTGGTGAAGGGGCCGGGAAGGAATGTCCCCGTCCCCCAGGCAATAAACGCCCACGCTCCCAGCGCGATACCGATCCACGCTAACACTCGCGCGCTTCTGGACCGGTGCGAAACGAGTACCCCAACGCCGCCTGCGATCATGGAAAAACCCAGCATGACCCACGCAACCAAACCCATTCGGATGACGATTGCCTGGTTCACGGCGAGCGTGGACCAGCCCGTTTCCGGCGTCAGCCAGCGAACTATGTTGGGTGCAACGAAGCCGTCAAAGACGAATGCGACGGCCCATGCGGTGGTCGCGAGAGTCATGGCCGTCATCGCCATTCGAGTCCAGCCGCTGCGGTCGCTCCATAGCGAGCCGACGCCGAGCAGCCACAGCACCGGCCCCGCCAGGATCAACCCGTGAATGAACTCCCAGGAGCTGTGATGGGCGATGTGCATGTAGAAGTTCTGGAAGAACTCCTGGCTGCCCAGCACTCCCATGGAGGAATTGATTTTGGGATGGAATGAGCCGCCGTACACAAACACGACCGATCCGATCACGATGAGCAAACCGGACAGTTTCTGATGGACTGAGGTACTCGTCATGGTTTTTGGCTCCTATTCTTCTTTGTCATGAACGCCAGCGCTTGTTCTGCCCAGCGCACGCGGGACTGGCTCAGCGAAACTCCATACTCCAGGACTACCTTCCAAACCGGCAGCCGCGGATTCCGAGCATGCACTTCGTCCAGCCACTTGCGCGTGCCGTCATAGTGGTCGAGAAGGCCTTGTTCCTCTTTGCGGAAGGCTTCGACATGGCCACGGAGCCCGGCCCACGCGGGAGGCGCCGCAAAAAACAGCCGAAGCAGCAGATCCCGTTCGGTTGGATCGCCCGCGGACAACAGCCACTCCCGAAATACTTCTTCGCCCTTGGCGGTGATGAAATAGCGAATCCTGCCCCGGCCGCCTGGCTGTTTCTCAGGGCGCACCAGTTTTCCCTGCCGGAGTTTGGCGAGCGCAGGGTAAATCTGCCCAAAACTGATGGGCATGAAGTTCGCGAGGCTCTTCTCATAGACCTGTTTGATCTCATAGCCGGTCATGGGGCGAAGAGTCAGCATTCCCAGCACCGCAAATTGGATGGGTGTCCTTGACATATCGTGATGATATATCACAATGATATATTGTCAAGCAAATTGTTTATGAATAACGGTCGAGTTCCCGACGAAACCGGGCAGTCAAACGTTGGGAAATGACATCCATTGGCCCTTGCCGCCGATTACGGGCGGATAACAACCTATTCGGAAACTGTACCGCCGCTATCCACCTTCGCCGAAAGCTGCCTCTTTTTTCAACATCCGCTATACTACTCATGCATGTCCGTGATCAAAAACATCGGAGCCATAGCCCAGGGGATGACCATTACCCTGAAGGAGATGTTTCAGCCGTCGATTGTCGAAAACTATCCCGACGGTCCCGGCCCCACGAAAGGCGCAATGTTTCAGGAGCGCTTTCGCGGCATGCATGTCTTGCAACGCGACGAAAATGGTCTCGAAAAATGCGTGGCCTGCTTTCTGTGCGCGGCTGCATGTCCGGCGAATTGCATCTACATCGAAGCTGCGGAAAATACCGAGCAGAAGCGAGTTTCAGGTGCCGAACGCTACGCCGAGGTTTATAACATCGACTACAATCGATGTATCTTTTGCGGCTATTGCGTTGAGGCTTGCCCCACCGATGCAATCACGCATGGGCATGGATTTGAGCTGGCTTCGTTCAACGCCAGCAATCTGATTTACCGCAAAGAGCAGATGCTGGCGCCGGCCCCGGCTCATATGGGAGCCAATCAAATGTTCGCGCAATCGGAAACGGATGCCGGCGTGAAGGGAAGTTAACGAAGTCGATTTCTTCTACTCAACGCCGGTCCTACGGGACCGGCGTTGTTGTATTGAGAGCAGTCGCTGGTCGATAGTCGTTGGTCGTTGGTCGTTCGCGCCTTTATGAACGGTTGCAATCTTGATGGACGGCCGGCAATCAAGTCGCTTTGATTGGGAATAACCGCTCAGCTGGCGGTCAAAGTTCTTAGCCATCGACGAACGACCTACGACGAACGACGAATTTAGCCATGTCCACCTTTCTCCAACTCGTCAAAGAACGCGTCGTCGTCTACGACGGCGCCATGGGCACCAACATCCAGAAGCGCAATCCTACGCTTGACGA
>JAYUJG010000107.1:0-2422 GCA_043765355.1 Acidobacteriaceae bacterium
GTTTGCCTTTGGCCCGGACGTGCTCAAATGGTCTTGGCTGCTCTTCTCGCCGCGCCACCGTCCGTCCCGGCGGTGACTTCAGCGAGCAAGTGACCGGAGCTCCCTAAACTGGACAACCACCTTCTTACCTCCGACCGAAACGCTCGCCGTATAATACCCAGTTCCTCGTTCCCGCCGAAGACTAGGCTGCTCCGCCTCCGGTCTGACGCACAGGAGATTGCCATCATGTCTACTCATACCGAACCCGCCGCTGGAATGCCGACCCGCACCGAATCCGACAGCATGGGCAAGATCGAAGTCCCGGCCCACGTCTACTGGGGAGCGCAAACGCAACGCTCGCTGCTCCATTTCAACATCGGACGCGACACCATGCCTCCCGAACTGATTCGCGCCTTCGGTATCCTCAAGAAGGCCTGCGCGCTGGTCAATCAGGACCTCGGCAAACTCCCGTCCGAAAAAGCCAGACTTATCGCCGAAGCCGCCGACGAAGTTATTTCTGGCAAGTTGAATGATCAGTTCCCATTGCGCATCTGGCAGACCGGCAGCGGCACCCAGACCAACATGAACGTGAATGAGGTCATCTCCAATCGCGCCATTGAAATTGCCGGCGGCGACCTAGGATCGAAGAAGCCGATTCACCCCAACGATGACGTCAACATGTCGCAGTCGTCGAACGATACCTTTCCGGCGGCCATGCACATCGCGGCGGCCGAGCGCGTGAAGAACGCTTTGATCCCCGCCATCAAAACCGTGCGCGACGCCATCGCCGCCAAGGCGAAGGAATTTGAAGGCGTCGTAAAGATTGGCCGCACCCACTTGCAAGACGCTGTTCCGTTGACCTTTGGCCAGGAATTCGGCGGCTGGGCCAGTCTTCTCGATCGCGACATCAAGCGACTGGAGCAGGTTCTCGACGGCCTCTACGATCTCGCAATCGGCGGCACCGCAGTCGGCACCGGCCTGAACGCGCATCCCGAATTCGCCGAGCGCGCCGCTAAACAAATCGCCGCATTGACCTCGCTTCCCTTCCGCTCCCATCCCAACAAGTTCGCCGCCCTTTCCTCTCACGACGAAATCGTCTTTGCGCAAGGCGCCCTGGAAACGCTCGCCGCCTCTTTGATGAAAATTTCAAACGACATTCGCTGGCTGGCCTCCGGCCCGCGCTGCGGCCTCGGTGAATTGATCATCCCAGAAAACGAGCCCGGTTCTTCGATCATGCCGGGCAAAGTAAACCCCACACAATGCGAAGCCATGACCATGGTCTGCGTGCAGGTTCACGGCGCCACCGCCGCCGTCGGCTTCGCCGGATCGCAAGGCAACTTCGAGCTCAACGTATTCAAGCCCGTGATCATCTACAACTTTCTGCACTCGGTTACGCTGATCGCCGACGCCTGCCACGGCTACGTGGAATACATGGTCAACGGCATCGAGGTCGATCGCGCCAAGGTTGACTCCTACGTAAAGAATTCCCTCATGCTAGTCACTGCTCTCGCTCCGAAGGTGGGATACGACAAAGCGGCGCAGATCGCACACACCGCCCACGTCGAGCACAGCAGCTTGCGCGAGGCAGCGGTCAAGCTGGGACACCTCACCGGCGAAGAATTCGATCAACTAGTCAAGCCCGAGAGAATGACGCGACCATAATCGCCCTTCGTAGCGCCGCCGTCCCGGCGTCCGTCCGCGGGTCTCACCCGCGCCGCTCCGACAGTGAGAGACGCTCCTTCGAGAGCTGAAGGCAGGCTCCCGGGACACCTGCCCTAGTGCGGGCGCTCCGTTGTCGCCTCCTAACCACTTACGAAAGTAATCCTCCCCAACTACTTTCAGGTTACTGGGGGACGCGGCTCCGGCCTATGATTTCTCTAATCGAGGGACCATGTACTTGCACCGCTCAAACTTTCGACGGCTAGCAGTGCTGTGCCTTTTTTGCGTCTTCTCGAAGGCCATCGCGATCAAACCACCGCCTCTTCCCGGACGTCCTCATTATTCCATCCAGCATTTCGGAGAACACTTCGGCCTCGCTTCCGCCACTATCCTCACCATGGCCCAAGACAACCAGGGCTTTCTTTGGATCGGCACCGAAACCGGGCTGTTTCGCTATGACGGAAACGGCGTCACGCGCTTTGGCCGCGCCGAAGGCCTTCCCGGAGAATTGGTAGACCTCGTGATCGCCGCCCCCGACGGCAATCTCTGGGTGCGGGCGCGCAAAGGGATCGCACGTCGCATTCGCGAGCGCTTCGAGTCCGTCGCGTTGCCCCTGGCAGCAGGAGCGCTGCGCGACAGCTACCAGTCTTTTGCCGTGGACCGGCAAGGGACGCTTTTCGTTTCCACCCAGCACGGCCTGCTGCGCCTGCAGCCAACCACCCAGCACTACAATCTCTTTCGCACCGGCAGCGGCCCGGGAGGCGGCGATGTCTCGGCGGTGGCT
>JAYUJG010000108.1:0-2556 GCA_043765355.1 Acidobacteriaceae bacterium
AGGTCGTCCTCGACGCCATTGGGCGCATGCCGCGCCACGACCTGCATCTCACTTGGGTCGACTTGTTGAATCAACCACGCGAAGGCCACCGGGTAGATACCCATCTCAAGGAGGCCGCCGCCGCCGAGCGCCACATTGTATTCCCGCCGAAGCGGGTCGTAGGGCAACTGAGGGTAGCCGAAATCCGCCTGCACATGCCGGATGCGGCCGATGCGGCTCTCCCGCACCCACGCCACGGCCTGCCGGATCGCCGGCAGAAAATAGGTCCACATGCCTTCCATCAGGTAGCCGCCGGTTTCCTGCGCCACTGCTATCAGGCTCCGGCATTCGTCGGGCGTCAGAGTCAATGGCTTCTCGCACAGCACGGCCTTGCCGGCGCGCAACGCGGCAGAGGCATTCGCCAGATGCTGGGCGTGCGGTGTGGCAATATAGACGGCATCGACCGCGGGATCCGCCAGCAACGCCTCGTAAGTCCCGTGGGCACGACCGATGCCGTGACGCTGGGCGAATTCGGTGGCGTTTGCTTGGGTCCGGGAGCCCACGGCCGTGATCTCCCCGTTCGGGACGAAGCGCATGTCCGCGGCAAAAGATCCGGCGATCCGGCCGGCACCGATGATACCCCACCTGATTTTCTTCATGGGTGGTTTGCGTTCAGTGCGCCTGCAACTGATGCTCGAGTTCCTCCAGGGTGCGCCCTTTCGTCTCCGGGAGGAACCGCACCACCAGCACGAGGCCGATTACCCCGAAGGCCCCATAGAGGAAAAATGTCCCGGAATTGCCGAGGGTGGCCAGCTCCCAAGGAAAAAGAAACTGCACGAGAAAACTCACCCCGGCATTCAGGAAGCCGATCGCCGCCATCGCCAGACCGCGGATGTGATTCGGGAAGATCTCGGAAAGGACCACCCACATCACCGGCCCCAGTGAAACGGCAAACGAGGCGACAAAACCCAGGATACCCGCGAGCACGACGAAGGGATTCAGGTGGATCGCCGCGTTCACCAGTTGGTTTTCGTGCCGCTTGAACAACTCCGGTCCCAGCAGCCCGGCCGCCTCGCGCTTGAAGGCCACTTCATTGGTAAACACACGGTCCATGAGCGGCTGCAATCCGGCCGGATCGAACTTTCCGGCCAGGGTCGCCAACGCCCGATCGTTGAGCACGTAGGTGGCTTGGTGGAAGCCATAGCCCGCCACCGCCATGCTGATGACCACGCCCGCCAGTCCGCCGATGAGCAAGGGCCGGCGCCCCAGCCGATCGATCAACAGCATCGCCACGACGGTGAAGAAAACATTGATGAGGCCCACCCAGACCGCCTGCGCAAACGCGGCGTCCCGGCCGACGCCGCATTTTTCAAAGATGCTCGTGGCGAAAAAAAACACCGCGTTGATGCCGGTGATTTGCTGGGCCACGGCCACGATGACACCGATGAAGAGCGCCAACCGCATTTGCTTGCTGATCAACTGCCGGAACTTCGTGCGGCCGGACTCCGCCGATTCCCGCAGGGTTTCGAGCACGCTCGTGATCTGCGGTTCCACCTCAGCCGCCGCCACCATCCCGCGCAGCACGCGCCGGGCTTCTTCCAGACGGCCCTTCACAATCAGCCAGCGCGGGCTTTCCGGCACCAGGAAAAGCAGCCCGACCCACGCGGCCGCCGGCAGAATCTGCAAGCCGAGCATCCAGCGCCAGGGAAAGGTATTGATCCCCAACTGGGCGACCCACGGGTAGTCGCGGCCGCTGAGCGCCACGATCAGGTAGTTCCCGAAATACGCTGCGGACAGGCCGACAACGATGTTCATCTGGTTGACCGACACCAGGACGCCGCGCAGCCGCGCCGGGGCGATCTCGGCGACATAGATGGGCGTGACCATGAGCGAGCCGAAGGCAAGTCCGCCGATCGCCCGGGCGAGCACCAGCGTCAGAAAGCCAGGCGCCAGCGCCGACGCGACGGCCGAGACGAGATAAAGCACCGCGACGATGATGAGCATGCGCCGGCGACCGACCACATCACTCAGGGGCACCACGGTCAGGCTGGCGAGGATCGCCGCGAGCGAGGGAGCGCTGACGACGAGGCCCTGCTGCCAGACGTCCAGGCCATACTCCTGGCTGACATAGGCGACCACCCCGGAGATGACCGAGGCGTCAAAACCGAAGATAAAACCGCCGAGCGAGACGACAACGGCGATGAGAAAGATTCCGCGATTGGAGGAGGGCATGAATTGGGTTGTTGGCCGGCAACCGGGCCGGATCTTCCGACCGGTCGTTTCGCCGGGCGGTGGACCGGCTGGTATCCGTCAGGATTTCAGCGCCAGGCGATCCTCGATCACGGTCTTGGTGGAGAAGCGATACCGCATGTTGCGGTAAACGCAGACGTCGGTGACGTCGTCGGGTGTGCCGGCGGGAGCAGCGCGGTAATTGGTCGAAACACGATACTTTCCCTTCACCGGCAGGACGCGGTGCCAGCAGTGGCCGTGAATAAGCACGAGGGTGCCCTTGCGCGGATAAAGAACGAGTTGGCCCGCAAATTCACCGTTGGGGTCACCAGCGGGGAGAGCGCCGCC
>JAYUJG010000109.1:0-2175 GCA_043765355.1 Acidobacteriaceae bacterium
CCGCTTCTTCCCTCTAGGGGCGGCCCACAGTCAGATTCGGATCTGTGGGGTCCGGGGAGGGAGCATTTTGCCGTCTCGATACACCACCCCGTTCAAGGCGGGATGGGTAGTCGGCGAGTACACGTCCCTTCAACCAACCGGCCCAGTCCTCGTCGGGACGTTACTCGTCAATCACTTTAGGCTTTCCAAATACGTAACCAGGCGTTTCAAGTCGTCGTCGTTCAGGACGATCGGCGGCATTCCCCCATCGTTCATTTTCTGTGTTGGGTGGCGCAAGAGTATTTCCAGCTTAGCGCTGTCGAATTCTGCGCTCATGCCAACCAACTTTGGAGCCGCTGCCGTTCCGATTCCGTTGTCGCCGTGACATGCATTGCAGCTTTGCTGCTCGAAGATCGCCTTGCCCTTGGCCGCGATCGGGTCCGATAGCGTAGCGTTGGCCGCCACGAGTGAAGCCCCGGACAACTCAGGCTCGAACGGAGCCTTCATGAAGGTCTCTACGTCCTCGCCTTGCTTTCCAAGTTGTGCAGCCACGCCAGGATCGCGCAAATCGTTGCGATGGCTGACCGCACCCAGCGCTCCCAACCCAACGAAGATCAGCCCATAGACCGTCAGCGCAATGGGCCGCTTCCAGGGCCGGCGCTCGGGGCGTCGATCCAGGAACGGCAGCGCTACAAACAAGATCGCCATCAACGTCGGAATCACGAGAATACCCACAACCGCAAGCGATCCCTGCCAATACTTCAGCCACTGAAATACCGGGATGTAGTACCACTCGGGCCGAGGAATATATTGCGTGTCAGCCGGGTTCGCGCGCGGGCCCAGGTCGACGGGAACATAGTGCGCAAGAAGTCCGAGCCCACCAATGATCATCAGCGTAAAAACAATGTCGAAAAAAACTTGCCTCGGATAAAACGGCTCGGTCGTTCGTTTCAGCGCCGCCGCATCTCCCTGGATTGGCCCGGCTGCTCCGGCCTTGCGGAACAGGTAAACATGAGCTCCAACAAAAGCAAAGATAAATGCCGGAATGAGGAATACATGTAGAACAAAGAAACGCGACAGGGTTAAGGTTCCCATCTCCGTGCCGCCGCGCAGCAAGCTCTTCAGAGCATTCCCGACAAACGGAACCTCCGCGAGAATATTGGTTCCAACTGTGGTCGCAAAAAACGCTTTCTGGTCCCACGGCAACAGGTAACCGGTAAACGACATTCCCAACATCAAGGCAAACAGCACGCATCCGGCGAGCCATAGAAGTTCCCGCTTCCCTTTATACGATCCATAGAGGAACGTCTGCGTGAGATGCAGGAGCAGGACGATGACGATGGCGCTCGATCCATAAGAATGGATGCTTCGAATAAACGAACCACCGGTCACTTCCTTCGTGATGTAGGCAATGGTGGTGTGAGCGTGGTCAGCGGAAGGAACATAGTAGAGCGCCAAAAACACGCCGGTGATCACCTGCGATATGAAAAGAAATAGTAGCCCCGACCCGAACACATAGGCCAGACGCGCGCCGCCGGGGATCGGTTCATCGAGCGCGGACCGAAGCAACGAGTCGACACCAGTGCGCGCATCGAGCCATTTGAACAATTTTCCCCGCTTTGGCTGCGCTTTCACTGCGCTCTGGTTCTTTTGCTGGTCTTCGTGAGATGTAGATCGCGGTTCTTCCATGTGCTCCGGTCCGTATTAAGCGATCGCTTCCTTGTCGCGAACGAGCTGTCTGAAATACTGGTAATGCACTTTCACCACGCCTTCTTCGACCTTGCTTTCGAGCGTGTCCAACCCTCTTGGCGGAGGGCCTCCCAAAAGCTTTCCGTCAGACGCGAACCTGCCGCCGTGGCACGGGCATGAAAACTGACTCTTCTCCGCCTGCCACGCGACCGAGCATCCCAAATGTGGGCAGATCGAGGAAAGCACCGTAACGTCTCCGTTAGCGTTCTTGACCACATAGACGGCCTTCTCGGAAACGATCTTCCGCCATCCATCCCGTTGCTCAACCGTGATCAGCTTCTTGACCGGTGACTCCCCAACGGGAAATTCACCAACACTCCCCACATCGGTCCATGCCAGTGGCGTTGTCGCCGTGAGCAGCGGATGAAGCACAAAGCGAACCAGTGGCACCGACAACAGTGCGCCCATGCTCGCCGCTCCTACTCCCAACAACACTCCCAGGAAAGA
>JAYUJG010000110.1:0-7147 GCA_043765355.1 Acidobacteriaceae bacterium
GAAAAATGCAGGGAAAAAATAGGCTCGATCAGATTTCGCGCCGCATCATCGGGGCCGCCATTGAGGTACATCGACATCTGGGGCCGGGTCTATTGGAATCTGCCTATCAGTCTTGTCTAGCCTTTGAGTTGAAGCAACTTGGCCTGAAAATTGAAGAGCAGAAGTCACTACCAGTCATCTACAAACAAGTGCAGCTCGATTGCGGCTATCGTCTTGACCTGATCGTGGAAGACGAAGTGATCGTCGAAGTTAAGGCTATCGAGAAATTGCTTCCCATTCACGAAGCACAGCTCTTGTCGTATCTAAGGCTGGCGAAGAAGCGGGTGGGTCTGCTGATGAATTTCCATGTGCCAGTTCTGAAAAATAGACTGAAACGAATAGTGAACGAATTCCCAGACGCGGCGATGAAGCCGCCAAGTGCACGAGAATAAAAAGTAAGAATTGCTTTTCTCGGCGACCTCTGCGTCTCGGCGGTGAACAACCTATGCCTCAACGAAGCACGACCTTCAGCAGCATCACTCCACGCCAGATTCGCGTGATTGGCGTTCCTCTTGACCTTGGCCAATCCCGCCGCGGCGTTGACATGGGTCCGTCCGCCGTTCGCGTTGCCGGACTCGAAGCCCGCCTTGAAGCCATCGGCCATATCGTCGAGGATGCCGGCAACATTGCCGTCGCCATCCCCGAGCAGAAAAAAGAAGGCGCCGCCCACGCCAAATACCTCAAGGAAATCACCGCCACCTGCATCAAGAGCGCTGACCTGGTGTTGAAAACTCTCGAAGCCGGCAAGGTTCCTCTGGTTCTCGGCGGCGATCATTCCGTCGCGGCGGGCACCGTGTCGGGAGTAGCTGAGTTCTACCGCCGCAAGAATGAAAAAATTGGCCTGCTCTGGATCGACGCGCACACCGACATGAATACGCCAGAGTCCTCTCCAAGCGGCAACGTCCACGGCATGCCGCTCGCCGCTCTCATGGGACTCGGCCCCGCCGAACTCGGCAACATCTACGACTTCTCGCCCAAAGTCCAGCCGGAGAACTGCGTCCTCATCGGCATTCGCGACGTCGACAACTTTGAAAAAGAAAACATCCGCAAAGCCGGTGTCGAGGTCTTCACCATGCGCGATATCGACGAACGCGGCATGAGAGCCGTGATGGAAGAGGCGCTGAGCCTGGCCAGTCAAGGCACCGCCGGCTATCACGTCTCACTCGACATGGATTGGATTGATCCCGAAGACGCACCCGGCGTGGGTACTCCTGTATGGGGCGGCGCGACCTATCGCGAAGCTCATCTAGCCATGGAAATCATTTCCGATCACGGTCGCATGACGAGCTTCGAAATCGTGGAAGTGAATCCCGTAATCGACGAACACAACCAGACCGCCGACTTAGCCGTGGAACTGGCGCTCTCGGCTTTTGGGAAGAAAATCTTGTAGACATCGCCGAGATGAGTTAATCGTTGTCGTCGTCGAAGGGCCCCTACGTTCCCGCAGAATGTTCTCGATGATGCTCTGAATATTTCGTACATAGGGATGGAATGGTCGCCAACGGCCGCGGCAGCCGCAAGAACCGCTGTGGGAGTAGAGGTCCTTCGACTCCATCACTGCTCCACGTTGCGGAGCAGTGATTCCGCTCAGGATGACAAGTGGGGCCCGCTTCACGCTTCCTGCGAAGTTCGCTTACTGCACGTCAGCGACTTTGCCGTTTACAAAAGTAACTTTCAGATCCTTGTAGACAAAAATCTGCTTCGAGCCAAGATTTACGATCTTGTCCGGTGTGCCGAGCGCGGCTTTGACTTGATCGGGGCTCTGCCCCTTCTCGATCGACTGCGGCTCTGGAGGAGGAGCCTGCTGCGCTTGTCCACCACCGCCTCCATTTCCGCCTCCGTTCCCACCGCCTCCACCCTGGTTGCCGCCTTGATCGTTGCCGCCACCTTGCTGGTTGTTCCCCTGGTCGCCGCCGCTGTCGTCAATCGCCAGCAGCTCGGCAATGATGTCCTCCACTTTAGACGGGCTGGCAGCGGCCAGCGTTCCGTGCGGAAACTGGAAAACCACGTCGGCTTTGTAGAACGTCGTCGGGCTCGTGTTATTGCAGGAATCGCACGCGATGATGCTCATCGTAATGTGGTCCTTCGTCAGATCGACGACGATCTTCGAGGGATAGACCTTTTCCCCCACCTGCATCAGGCGCGTAGTCTGTTCCTTCCCAAATTTCTTCATGCCGAAGCCGATCCCCTTCGACAGCAGCGTATTCGGAGAATGAACCACTCCACCTTCATACTTGGTGGACAGAATGCTCTGGTCGGAATTCGGCACGCTGAGAATTCCACCCTTCTTGATTGCGAGAATCGTGCCCGCCTCCACCACCGCGGCTCCGCTCGTATCCGACCCCATCTTGACCAGCGTGAATTGCGCTTTGAGCTGGTCTTCCAGCGAAACCTGCGCCGCCATCGGCCGAGTACTCACTCCGATCACCACCAAGGCGACAACCATGACAACCATTTCGATTTTTTGCCGCATTGCTACCTTCCTCCTGTGGAGACGCCGCTCCCGTCCGCGCCGGAGCATCCGTTGTCTCTATCTCTGATCCTGTACTTCTATATCGGAAGTCGCGGGAGCGCCACGCTGGTGCGCGACGCTCCCCGCTCTAACTTGTGCAGCGCTGCTGAGCCAATTCAGTTCGGCTGCTGTGCTTCGGTTTCAGCCTGATCAGCCTCTTTTTTCTGATCCTGAAGATCGTTGGCAACGTTTGTGTCCGGTGACGGTGCTGGAACTTCTCCAGCCGTCGTCTTGGTGTCGGGAGCAGCCGGCAGACCGTTCTTGCCCTGCTTGCTGGCCAGCTCTTTTAATCCAGCATCCATCTGTATCCGCAATTGATTGTGCATGTCCTGCAGATCGTCGACGGCGACTCCCACGGTTGCGCCCACTGCGCACTCGTCTTTCTTGCTGGCCTTTACGGTGGCATCGACCATGCGGTCGTCGTCCGGCGTGTCGCCCGTCCGATACACCACATCCCCTCCAGTCAGGGTGCATTCAACGCCCTCCGCCGTGGTTAGATCCTCTTCACTCGCCACGACGAACATGCGAATCTTAGGATCGAGCGCCGCTGGCACTTGATCCGCACCCGCGGCATTCTTCGAGCCACTCGCTGCCGCATCCTTTTCCGCCGCGATCTCCCCCTTCATCTGCTCTGAGATTGCATCCTTCACTTCCGGCGTGAGTTTGACGCTATCCGTCTTCGCCGCTGCCGCCGGAGCCGCGGCTCCCAGCATGTATTGTCCGTAGGACGCCTCGAGATTCGCCGCGATCAACGGATCGTTCGACCACAGCGAAGCGATCGCCTCCGACGTCTCCGGCCCCATCCCCGGCATTTGCAATGCCCCATCTCCGTCGCCACTCTGTTGCGCCGCGTAGGCCGCCTGCAGGCTTGCCGAGAGGAAGAAGTCCGTCAGCCAGAATGCCGCCGTCGGATACACCGGATACGGCTGGTAGTAACCTCCGTAATATCCGTACCACGGCGATCCTCCCCATCCCCATCCGTAGTACACCGGCGCCGGCCACGGATTGTAAGCCCATCCATAGTAGGCAGGGCCATAGTAATAAGAAGGAGCATAGCCATAGTAAGGATAGCCACCGTAATTGTAGCTCCGGTATCCATACGCATAACTCTGTCCGCCGACGTAGTAAGTCCGCTGGACATAGGTTCGCCCATCGTGACTATAGTAGGCGCGTTGACTGTATCCCCCGCCTTTCCCCACGCTCACGACCTTGCGTCCGTTGTGCATGCTCTCAACGCGCCGGCTGCCGCGCATGTTGTGGTCGATCTTCATGCCTTTCGCGGTCTGGATCGAGCGAACTTTGCCATCCTTGCGGAACGTGGCTTTGCCGCCGCTTTTGAGCGCAACCGTCCTGGAACCCGCGGGCTGTCGCCGGTTGACTGCACTTGCCCCTGGTTTGTTGGCATTGGCGCCGCCGCGATTATTCGCGTTGTTCCCGCCCGCTTTGTTCGCGCCGTTCGCCCCCGCACCCCGATTATTGGCGTTCGCGTTATTCCCACCCGTCTTACTTGCCCCCGGACCGCGACTATTGGCGTTCGCGTTGTTCCCGCCCGCTTTGTTCGCGTTGTTCCCGCCCGGACCGCGGCTATTGGCGTTCGCATGATTGCCCCCAGGCGTTCCCGGCCGGCTCGACTGTCCACCCGGGCCCCGGTTGTTTGAGCCGCCCGTACCGCCGGGTCGCTGGCTGGGTGCGGCAGAGTGCTGCTGCGGCGCTGGCCGGCTCGGAGCCGACGCGTGCGGTGCGGGTGCCGACCCGTGTGGCGCAGGCGCCGACGGCTTGGGCGGCGGTCCACCGTTGTGGGCCGCAGCCATCGTGGCTACCGCCAGAACAATCAGCATTACGGACCATTTCGGCAGGACGTTTTCTCTTTGCTTCATCGCATTCATAATTCACTCCTGTGAGATGTGAAGCTCATGCCGCTTAAATCCATCCGCATGGAGGTTGAAGTCAAAGTCTGGGCAAGTTTCGTCCAGCCCTCAATCCACCGATGTATTTCTTCGACGAGAGCTTCTGGGTCCGAGTGCCACAGGGGAAGGGCCGGCACCGGCCTTGCAAACAGCGATAATTTCACACCCGTTTGAGTACGGTGTCAAGGAATCGGACGAAATTTACATTTCCCCGATCCAGCTACCGCCTACCGCCGAATCAGCGCCATCACCCAGCCCGCCAGAAATACTCCTCCGACAAACAAAGCGAAGCAATAGAGCCCGTACTTCACCTGCTCCATCGTCGAATTGCGCTGCGTGATGCCAAAAACCGTGGACGCAAACAGCGCGAACACAACCGCAGCCGAGAAGTGCGACAAATTGATCGCGGTCATGGTTTTTTCCCCAGCGCAATGTGGTGCGCATCCGCCGCCGCGATGAAGTTCAGCAGGCCGGCCACAATCAAAAACGTCTTCCCATAATCCGCCGCCGCATTGGCCGCCATCACGTTGCCCCAATCCATGATGCGCGCCAGAAAATAAAGCGCCCCCGACCCCACGTCGCCGACAAAACCCAGTATGTCGAGAATGTCGCCGCCATTCGGCTTATAAATCCGCCCCTGCATTCCCAGCCCCATCAGAAACATCGCCACCACCGACACAAACAGCAAAACGCCGCGCCCATAGCGCTTCAGCAGGATGTGTCCCGCGCCCGGAATCAGCCACCCCACCAGCGGCGCGACCATCGCCATGGTCGTCAGCGGATACTCCGGCTCCGTAGCCCCGGCACTTTTAGACTTATCGTTTGTCGGCTTCGCCATTTAGATGGTCACAATCTCTCGTTGGATTTTACCAGTCACTTCGGCGCTTCCCGGTCGCACCAGCACATTTACTTCAAGGCGCATTCCGAATTCCGGAAGATAGATGCCCGGCTCGATCGAAAACAAGGAATTCGGCAGAATGCGCCGCTCGTCGTGAATTTCCAAATCATCCATATTCGCGCCATTCGAATGCACCTCGGTGCCAATCGAATGTCCGGTGCGATGGATAAAGTTGTCGCCAAATTTCGCCTTCTTAATATGATCCCGCACGGCGTGATCCACTTCCCATCCCGCCATCGGACGGGCGCCCGCGACCGCATCCTGCACCGTCTTCACTCCGATATCGCGCGCCTCGCTCACAATCTTGAAAATCTCGCGCTGCCGGTCCGTCGCCGACTTGCCCACAACTCCGACCCACGTAATGTCGTAGAAAACCGCCCCCGGAGTATTCTTCTTAGCCCAAACGTCCAGCAAAACAAAATCGCCTTCACGAATCGGCACCGCACGGCTGGCGCTCGGCTCGTAGTGTGGATTACCGCTGTTCGCGTTCACCGCCACGATCGGCGGATCGTCCGTTACCATGTTTTCGCGCGCGAACGCTTCCATGAAAAATTGCTGAATCTCATGCTCCCGCGTCCCGCCATTGCGCACCCGCCGCCCAATTTCCTTGAACGCTTCGGCGGTAACCGCGTCAATCACATCGCGCGCTGCAAAGTGGGACTTGATCTGCTCGTCGTTCAGCGTCGCTTCAAACTGCGCAATCAAGTCCGCCGCGCTCACGATATTCTTGCCCATCCCGCGGATCATGTCCGCCGTCCCCGCATCCACCATCGAAATCGTGAACACAATATTGTTAGGCGAGTACTGCATCGCCACATCGCGATGCGGGGCCAGCATCTGCTTCAGCCCGTCGAATAATTCCTGCCATCCCGCATACTGCTTCTTCGTGCCCGGCAACGAGTCTAGATGCCCCGACTCGATCTTATGCACCAGCTTTACCGGCTCGCCCTTGGCAGGAATCAGGTAGTACCACCGCCGCGTCACCATGAGCCCTGACGGCAGCCCCAGAACCCGGTAAGCAATCGGATCGCGATGGTGATGATCGTAGAAAAGCCACGCGTCAATATTGCGCTCGCGCAAGGCTTGCTGAATGGCAGAGAGGTCCATATACAAACGGTTATTCTACACGACCGCTAGCCGCGCGCCTCAAACCGTAGCGCCGGCATCTTGCCGCCGCAAAGAAAATCACGCCATCGCGTACTAATTCTTGAAGGGGTTAAAAATCCGCGCCTCGAGCTGTTCGAAGTCCCGCTCGTTCCTAATCGCAACAATTAGATGATGAACCCGCGCGGTTGCGGCTATCATCGCGTCCTCTAACCAACCCTCCGGTTTCCGATCCATGAGGCGGCCCCATTCGCGAAAGCACGGCGCATCCATGACAAGGACCTTGAAAGAGCCGGCGATTTGCTCCGCCCAGCGCTCAATTTCGCCCGCTTTCGATGCATCCTGACGTCTCGCCCGTTCGATTCCAACCTGAATTTCACCCATCGTTACCGCCGAAATAAACAACTGCTCCTCCTTCAGATCGCGGAACCATGCGGCCACCGCGCCATGCGGACGCGTTCTCCGAAGCTCGGAAACGACGTTGGTGTCCAACAGGTAGCTGTTCACTTGAATTCCACGACCGGACGCCGCCGCAAGCTGCGTCTCTCCGGAATCAAGTCCTCGAAACGAGCTTCCGGAGCGAGCAGCAAGGCCTTCAGACCGGGCCGGGCCGCCTGTTGCAACCGGTTCCATTCCTCGATCGGAACCAGGACAGCCGCTTCAACTCCCCGGCGCGAAACCACTTGC
>JAYUJG010000111.1:0-4519 GCA_043765355.1 Acidobacteriaceae bacterium
TTCCGGTCACCTTATGTGCCGTACGCCTTTGTGGGGCTTTGCTGGCTTTCTCGGGTGTGCGTACTTTGCTTGGATTTCGTTTGGCCACGTCACTCGTAACGAGTACGACTGGCCGCACGACCTCTGGACGGTCGCTACATATGTTGTTTGGATTCTTTTGCTGGCTGGTCTCGCGCTCGATACAGGCTGCCTGCGGGAGCGACTATTCTTTGGGCTGCTCATGGCTAATTTCGTGGTTGGATGCGGACTAACGCTTTGGTATGCCGCTCCCGCCGGCGATGTGCGTACCGCGCGCATGGGGACGGGCGCGCTCTGGGCGATGGCGGCGTTGCTGAGTCTGACCACATTGAGCGACCCACCCGCGGTTCCAAACAAGCGCGTCTAGCTTCTGGAGTAGACTTCTGCGGGGGCAACAACTTTTCCGTAGAGACGCAGCTTGCTGGGTCTCACTCCGCGGCAAGAGACGCGGCAAGCCGCGTCTCTACAGTAAAGATTTATTTATGGACTTTGAAATTTCTCCGGGGCAGGTCAAGTCGCTGCAGAAGTCGGGCGAAGTGTTCACTCTGCTCGATGTCCGCGAGCCGTGGGAATACGAGGCGTCCCATATCGATGGCACCACGCATATTCCGATGGGCGACATTCCGACGCGCGTGCATCAAGACCTCGATCCCGACGATCACATTGTCGTGATGTGCCATCACGGCGTGCGCTCGTTGACGGTTACGAACTGGCTCCGCCAACAGGGATACGAAAAAGTTCAATCCATGCGCGGCGGCATCGACGGATGGGCCCGGACGGTGGACCCGAAAGTACCGTTGTACTAGAGCTCCGAGCCGCGAGCTATGAGCTACGAGCAAGACTGGTTGCTCGCAGCCCAAAGCTCGCAGCTCAAAACTGCTTGCCGCCACGCGACTGCCGAGATCACAAATGGTCACCGACTGCCACATCCACATCGAGCCACTCGAACTCTTCAAGCCGCAGGCGCTCGAAGTGATCAAGCACAAGCGCGCCAACTTCGATGAGATTGTCGAATACTGCCGCTCGCCCAAAGCTTTTCTGCAATATCTTGATCGCTGTGGCGTCGATCGCGCCGTGCTCATCAACTATGTCGCACCGGAAGTAATTGGCTTTACTCCCGCGGTCAACCAGTTCGTCGCCGATTACACCCGGCACGATCCCAAGCGGCTGCTCTCGTGCGGCAGCCTGCATCCGCGGCACTCAACCAACATCATGGCGGACGTCGAGCACATCTTGCGGCTGGGCCTGCGCATGATCAAGATTCACCCGCCGCATCAATTGTTGTTTCCGAACGATTATCTGAACGGTGTCAAGGAACTCGAAATCATCTACCGCGCCGCCGAGGCCAACGGGATTCCAGTCATGTTCCACACGGGCACATCGATTTTTCCCGGCGCGCGCAATAAATACGGCGACCCGATTTATATTGACGATGTGGCGGTGGATTTTCCCAAGCTCAAGATTCTGCTGGCCCACGGCGGCCGCCCGCTGTGGATGAAGACGGCGTTTTTTCTGCTCCGACGGCACCCGAATGTCTATCTCGATATCAGCGGCATTCCGCCAAAATCGCTGCTGACGTATTTTCCACGCCTCAGTGAAATTGCCCACAAGACTCTGTTTGGCACCGACTGGCCAAGCCCAGGCGTGGTGGACGTCAAGCGGAACCTCGATGAATTCAACGCCTTGCCCCTCAGCGAAGAGATGCGTGAACAGATTTTGAGCAAGACGGCTGCGTCGCTGTGGCCGGAATAACTTCCGCGTGCCGTGAGCTTTCGCCAGTTATTTTTGCGGTTTCCCCTAAATGCGCGGACGAGCGCGTTGGTCCAATTCACTGTTGAGACGCGGCAAGCCGCGTCTCTACAGGAATATTACTGGGCTGCCGGTTTCGCAACGGCCTTCGCCCCAGTTAGTTCGTCGGCAAGCCCGTCGGCTCCGTAAATCTTGCGCAGCGCTTCGACAATGCCGCGAGAGTCAACCGACACAGCCCGCGCCTGGTGGTCATCGTACTTGAAGTTCAAAACCAGCGACTGGATGTTGCCATCGAAGATAATTCCGACCACTTCGCCAGCTTTGTTGACGGTCGGGCTGCCGGAATTGCCGCCGATAATGTCCGCGGTCGAAACGTAATTCAGCGGTGTTTCCAGATTGAGTTTCGATTTCATCTTTAGCCAGCTGCCCGCCAGATCGAACGGGAACTTGCTTCCATGTTCTTCGGCATGACGGAAGGCACCGGCGAAGTCGGTGAAGTATGGGATCTTCTTCCCGTCTTCTTCATAGCCTTTCACCGTGCCGTAGCTGAGGCGCAGAGTGAAGGTCGCATCGGGAGGCTGGGTGAAGCCAGTTTGTGCGAAACGTGCGCGGGCGATGGTGGCTCCATCGCGCCGCACCACCGCATCCACTTCATCGTCGAAGCGCTTGCGAGCCTCCCGCGCCTCGGCATTCACGTTGCGCATGAGGACGATCAGCGGATCGGTACTGGCATCCACAGCCGCTTTCCCGCCCTCATAGAGTTGCTTGCGGACGGTCAAGTCATCCAGTCTCGTGCCCGCGATGAGCGCTTTGGCTGCATCCCCTGGAGACTTGTCACCGAGCGCGGCCTTCACGGCAGGATCCTCAGATCCGAGCGCGTCTCGCATCAGACTCAAGCTTACGCCCAACATCATGGTCTCGAGTTTTTTGTAAATCGGAGCAGTGCTCAGCAGTTCCTGTTCCAGCGATGGCAGCGCCGAGTCGCGGTACTCGCGCAAACGGTCTCCGTTTGGCTTCGGCTTCTCCTCCGCCACCCGGACCAGAGTCCGGGCATGCGCCGCCAGATCCCCGCTAAGTCCGCGCATGCGCTCGACGTACGCCAGCGAGTTGTAAATCTCGCGGTTCACCTTGGCGGCATTGGAGATTTCCTGCCACGGATTGGGCCCGCCGGGATGTTTCTCCATATACGCCTTTTCACGCTCCACTTCGGCTGCGTTCATCCGCGACAACACCGCGACGTCGCGAATGCCTTCATACTCGCCGTTAATGGCCTTCTGCGAGTTCTGTAGTCCGAAAATGTCTTCCTGAGCAATGCGGGCATTCTCCTCCGACTCCGCGCTGAACTTCTCGAGCGCCGCGATGCGATTCTTGTAGCTGGCCAGACGTGACGGATAGTCCACATTTTTCAAAAATTGTATTTGCGCGACCGTCTTCAGGCGATCCGTGCCTCCAGGATGTCCAGACACAAAAATAAGATCGCCGTCTTTGACTCCCCCCTTGGACCATTGCAGATAGTGAGCGAGATGGACAGGCTTGTCGTTTTCGTAGATGCGGAAGAAAGTGATGTCGAGGTCGTAGCGCGGAAAAGTGAAGTTGTCGGGGTCGCCGCCGAAAAATGCGGCAGCAAATTCCGGCGCGAACACCAGGCGCACATCGGTGTATTTCTTGTACCGGTATAGGTTGTAGACCTCGCCCGAATAGAGACTGACCACGTCACAGCGCAAGCTAGTCGAAGTCGCACAATCTTTTTCGATGCCGCTCATCGCCGAGCGCTGCGCTTGACCGGCATCCGCCGCCGACATGGAAGACTTGGCTACGGCCTTTACCTTTGCGGTGACATCCTCGATGCCGAGCAGCACGTTCAATTCTAGGTCGGGACACTTCGCCTCATCGGCCTGGGTCTTGGCATAAAAACCTGTTTTCATGTAGTCGGCGCCTGAAGTAGCGAGCTTCCCGATGCAGTCGGCGCCGACATGATGGTTAGTGAAAGCCAACCCGTCAGCCGAGACGAACGATCCCGAACCGCCGTTATTGAATCGCACCGACGACAGTTGCAGGTGGTCCAGCCATTCCTGCGTGGGCAGAAAACCGTATTGCTTTTCCACGCGGTCTTTTGGGAATGCGTTGTAGAGCCACATCCCCTCGTCGCCGAAGGCTAGCGGCAGGGTCAGGGTGAGGATGAGAGCGAGGATTGAGCCCAACAGGAATAGTCTTGATTTCACGAATTTCTCCGGAATAGCGATTGGGAATTATGCTGCGGCCACACGTCCGCCAGCGACAAAGAGCAAACTGTGTATCTTACGCCGCGAAAGCATTTTTCGCAAAATCCGCGCGAACAGTGTAGGTGCTCCAAGATAATGTCACCCCATAACTGCAACGATAAAGTGTCACCCTCCAAGGAGGGTGACGTTGAGTCAGAAAGAGCTTCAGAGAATGCGAGTTATTGAAATCGCTGCGTTGCTGGCTGGGGCTGTGTTTTCTCCTTCGATAACGGAGGGACATTCAGGAGAACGGTGAAGTGGGAGGGAACTTTGCCTCGCCTGGTACCCTCCGAAATCAATAAGGACCCCAAGATCTGCGACCCGCAAGGTCAGAAGCATCGAGACCTCGAGCGTTTGTTGGTCGCCCCGAACGGAGGCGTGGCCAACACCGTCGTGTTCTTGCGGAACATCACCCGTGGGAAGGCGATGGACCTGCCCACGTCGCGCCGCTTCCTCAACCAAAAAAACTGCCGCTACGAACCACATATCCG
>JAYUJG010000112.1:0-9103 GCA_043765355.1 Acidobacteriaceae bacterium
TTTCGAGGCCTTCGGAAGCGCGGTTCAAGGCGTTGACTCCGGAGTGATATGGCTAGTCAGCTCTAAACAAATCAGCGTTAAAGAAAACGATTGTAGCATCGGATAAATCCCACGCAGCCTGTGGCTGCGGCGACGCGCGCTACGAAGCCACAGCCGCGGCAGCTTTGGCGCGTTTCTTGGCCAGCTTGCGCAGATGCGACGCCGAATACAAACTTCCGCGGCAACGTGGCGAGCCGCATAAACAGGGCGCGTCATCCTCGCCATCGAAGAGGTTGTAGTCGTAAGTCAACTCTTCTCCAGCCTCGATGTCGCGCTGCGCGATGATCCACATCTTGCCGCGTATCTGATCGGTTTCGCAGTTCGGCTTGCAGGAATGGTTGACGAATGCGGCTACGCCGTAACCGTCAATAATCTTTTTGCCGCCGTCGAGGCCAAACAAATACGTGTTGGGGAAATCGTCGTAAAGATCGTCGGCCTGTTCGTAGGTGAGCGGCTCGCCGACGTATTCCACGATCAATGTGCCCTTGCGAATGGGGCGCGTGGTGTAGCAGCCGTGGGAGTGAATGCGAGACTGGCGAAGAATGAGCGGCATAGACTTTCTGAAAATAGATCTTCTGACGGTCAGTTCCAATGATGGACAGTTCCCGCAAATGAGCGCTATTTGATTTTACGGCCTTTTCGCAACCGAGTAATTCTTCAGATAATCAGGAAACGCCTGTTCGCAGCGTTCGTCGCGAATCGCGGCACCGACCGTCGTCTCCAGCGGAATCACCCCTGCCCAAGTCGGAAAAGAGTAGTCCTCTTCGTCGTCAACTGCTGGACCGACGCGGACCTTCGCAGAGCATTCAGCAATCGGAATACGCAGAACAGATGTGGCCTTCAATTCTTTTTCGTTGGGCTGGCGCGAATCGTCCCAGCGATTCGGGATAATGTGCTCAGTCAGGGCGCGGAGAGCGGCAAGTTTTTCGGCCAAATCCGCAACCAGTGTCGCGGTCCCAAGAACTACCACCGATCGATAATTCATCGAGTGATTAAACACCGAGCGGGCGAGCACCAATCCATCCAGCAGCGTCACGGTGATACAAACCGGAACGCCCTGATCGAGATTGCGTAACATGCGACTGGCGGCGGAGCCGTGGATGTAGAGCACGTCTCCATCGCGCCCGAAGGACGTAGGGATCACGAAGGGTTGCCCGTCGACGACAAAGCCGACGTGACATAGGAAAGCGGCGTCTAGAATCTGATGGATGACGTCGCGGTCATAAACCGCGCGCTGCGGTTCGCGCACTATGCGCGTGCGGAGAGTGGGAATGAGGTTGTTCGACATGAAGCGGACTTCCTAGGCAGGCGCCAAGAGTGGTGATAGCGAATCTTAACAGGTCATAGCTACAGCAGGCCGCCGGTCTGGATCGCAAGACTATTAAGCGCCATCTCAAGTTTCGTGATGGCTTCGCCGAGTTCAGGATGGGTTCCTACTTTCTGCTGTAGTTCCCTCAGAATTTTGTGGGCACTGGCGACGTGCTCGGCGGCCTCAGTGGAATTTTGCTGTGGATTGGGTGGGTTCGGTGTTGACATTGGGTTGACTCCCTTTTCGGCTTAATTCTATACAGAGACGCCTTCCGGCACCTAACTTGGACGGAGCGAAACCCCGTCACCACGCTGTGCCGAATTACTTCCTGCCGCGTGGTTTTGACGGCGACTCTTCCAGCACCGCAAACTGAATTTTCTTCTCCACCGGATCGATTCGATCGACCAACACGCGGATGCGGGCGCCCAAGCTGTAGGTCTTGCGCGAGCGCTGGCCGATGATCTGGCGCGTGTCTTCATGAAACATATAACGGTCGTCGGTCAGTGTGTTCAGCGGGACGAGTCCCTCCACGAAAAGGTCGGTGAGTTCCACGAAGAATCCGAATTTGGTGACGCTGATGATGAGGCCGTCGAAGTCTTCGCCGATGCGGCGTTCCATGAATTTCATTTTCTTCCATTCCATCAAGCCGCGCTCGGCTTCGTCGGCGCGGCGCTCGGATTGGCTGGATTCGTCGGCAATGTTGTGTAGTTCATCGAGCGCGATGGGGCCACCCACGGGCTCGATCGCTTGTTGATGCGCGTCGTGATCGCGACGCTTTGACCAGGGCGAGGGCGGCGGGCCCTCGGGGGCTAAAGCCCCGCGAGAAGGGGCGCTGGACGCGGCCCTGAAGGGCCGCTCTTCCACCGCCGAAACGCCGATCAGTACTTCGCCATCCGTTCTGTCGGCTGAGTCGCGCAACACCTCTTTCAAAATGCGATGCACGATCAGGTCGGGATAGCGGCGAATCGGCGACGTGAAATGAGTGTAGGTCGTGGCGGCAAGCGCAAAGTGTCCGCGATTTTCTTCGGAGTAGCGGGCCTGCTTCAGCGAGCGCAGCATCAGGAAGCTTAGGATTCTCTCTTCCGGCTTGCCGGCAATTTTCTCCGTGAGCTTCTGATACATGCGCGGTGTGATGTGGACTTCTTTTGGCACTTCGATTTCGCGGACGCGCTTGCCGGTGCCGCGCGCGTCGCGGCGGTCGGCTTTTAGTTGCACACGCTGGATCGGCAAGGCCCCTACTCCGAGCGAGTATCCAAAGGTCGCGGCGATCACTTCGAAATCGTAAACGCGCTTAGCGTCGGGCTTGTCGTGGATCCGGTAAAGCGAAGCGATGCGCCTGTTTTCGAGATAGTGCGCGACGCACTCGTTGGCCGAGAGCATGAATTCTTCAATCAGGCGGTGGGCAATGTTGCGCTCCGAGCGCGTGATGCTCTTCATCATTCCCAGGTCGTCAAATTCGATCACTGCTTCAGGGAGATCAAAGTCGATTGATCCGCGGCGTTTGCGCTTGCGGTTCAGAATCATCGCCAGATCGCGCATCCGTTCGAAGTGTTCGACCTGAGCCGCGTATTCGTGGCGCGCGGCGGCATCGCCTTCGATGACCGCGTTCACGGCGTTGTAGGTCATGCGGTTTGCCGAGCGAATCACTCCTTCGTTGACCTCATAGCCTGCAATCTCGCCCTGGTGATCGATCTCCATGGTGCAGGAGAGAACGAGACGGTCGACGTGCGGACGCAAGCTGCAGATGTCGGTCGAGAGCTCCAGCGGCAGCATGGGGACGGCGCGGTCGGGAAAATAGACGCTGGTGCCGCGCAGGCGCGCTTCCTGATCTAGCGGCGAGTTGGGAGTTACATATTGCGCCACGTCGGCGATGTGAACTTGCAGTTCATAGTTGCCATTCTCAAGCTCGCGGACGTGAACCGCATCGTCGAAATCGCGCGCGGTTTCTCCGTCGATGGTGACGATGGGAAGATCACGATAGTCGCGCCGCCGGCGCAACGCTTCAGGCGGAATGCCGGATGCGATCGCTTGCGCCTCTTCGATCACTTCGGGCGGGAAGCGATGCGGAAGATGAAATTTGCGGATCATGATCTCGACATCCACGCCAAAGTCATTTTCTTCGCCAAGAATTTCTATGACGCGCCCGCGCGGATTTTGCGTGGCGCTCGGCCAGTCCGTGATTTCTACGTCGACCACCAGGCCGTCTAAGTCCTCCCAGTTCGCATGCACTGCCGCCTCATCGCCGATGACGCGATCGAGGGAGCGCTTATATAGCACCGGCGTCCCGCCGGCATTCTGCCTTTCACTGTGCGAGCGAGACGCCCCCACAACAGCCGTCGAGGGCGGCGGCGCTACATTGCCGTGCGGTATCTCCATCCCCGGTGGGATTACGATTTCCTGGTTTACTCTCTCGTCGATCGGCTTGACATAATTTTGGCGGCTATGCCGGTTTCCGTAATGGAAGATGCCGACCACGGTCGGATGCGCGCGCGACATCGAGCGGATGATCCGGCCCTCGGCGCGGCCGTCGTTGCGAACCGCCGACACTTCAACCAGCACGCGGTCGCCGTGCATCGACGACCCTACCGCATGAGGAGGAATAAATACGTCGCCAGCGAGGCGCGACTTGAGGCTGTCATCGACCGAAGTAGCTTCGGGAATCACGAACCCGTATCCATCACGGTGCATGGTCAGGCGGCCGACTAACAGGTTGCGTCCCTTGGAGGCTTGCGGAATGGCGTAGCGTTCGCCTTCAACATGCAGCAACTCGCCTTTGCTGACGAGCGCGTAAAGACGGTCTGTCAGTTCGCGGCGATTGGAAGTCTTTGCGCTGAGTTCGCGCAAGAGCTGCTTGTGGCTCGCCGTCTGCTTGGGCTGGCGAGCGATGTGGCGAAGGATGGTGGAGTCGGAGAGCATGGGGGTGGTAGGTCGTTAGTCGTTAGTCGGTGGTCGTTAGTCGCTTGTTCGCTTGGCGATGGTCGATTGTTTGCGAGCACCCAACCGGTCTCGCTGCGCGTTCTTGACACTACCGGCGCAAACATCCCCTTCGATTGTTCCGTCAAGCCAGCGTTTCAGCTGGTTCGTGCGTTCTTCGGTGAGGGTTTGGAGTTCAGAACAGTGGCACATTGGGTAGACCGTGCCGTATTCGACTTGCTTGTTAGTCTTTGGAAAAAGGGCTTCCATCTCGGCGTCACGAAAGGCCAGCCACGCCCGCTGCGAGGTTTTCAATTTTTCTATGAACTGCCCGTCTTTCGCGTATTCTTTCAGAATTTTCGCGTAGGTCCCATTCAAGACGACATCCGCTTTACGAAACTGGCCACACGATTGTTCGTCCAAATCTGATTGCGTCTGGGCACGCAACAATGAAACAGCGACGAAAATCACCAAAGCCATCATCCATAGTTTGGTGCAATGCGATTTCATCGTTAACTCCCCGACGTCTTCAAGCTAAGTATTTCTCTTCGATGATTTTCCGATGATGCAGTTCGTGTCCGGCGATGATGTAGGCAAGGGCTCGCACGGTCACTTCATTACCGGCGGCCACACCGCGGCGCGCCCAGGCAACTTCGCCGAGACCACGAAATAGCGAGAGGGTGGAGCGTCTGACTGCGATGTAGTCTTCAATCAAGTCGGCCAGCCGATGCTGCGTAAACGAGGCATTGCGAACGTAGTCGTCCTGTTCGAAGCCTTCGATCGGAGTGGCGTCTCCCCGCGAAATACGCAGCGCGCGATAGCTCATAATGCGCTCGGTATCGTTCATGTGGCCGAGCACTTCTTTCAGGCTCCACTTCTCGGGCGCGTAACGGAGATCGCCGTCGGCTTCGGGGCGTCCGCAGAGCAGCAGAAGCATCTGACGGCGTTGCTCTTCGAACGCGGCCAGCACGTCCGTGCTCGGCACCAGCGAGATATAGCGATCATAATAGGGCGCGGATTCTCCGGGCTGAGGCCGGATGTAGACATTGCCGGTCGTGGTCGTATTCGTAGAGGTCGAGTTCATAAATTCCCTCCAGAGGCGCGCCGCGCTTGTGCCGTTGGGATCGAGGGCGCGTCACGCTTCATAGTATCGCGATAAAGTATCGCGATAGAAGAATTACCGCCGTGGGGGCAGAGCTTACACGGTCCGAGGCGCGGCCAATGCAGTCAAATGGCGCGGTCGGCGGGGGAACCCCGGCGGGAACTATGAAAATCAATAAGAAAGTTCGATTTCCACAGACGCGGAGTTTACGCAGGAGTAGAATCGTTTTGGCCCGTAAAATGCGGCGGTGAATGAGAATTCCCTAACACACGAAAGGATTTCGACGACAATGTGGAAGCCCACGAATCAACCTGCGACACCTGGCCGGCCAGCGGAGCCGGAGCGTCCGACCACGTCCACGGCGACGACAGGACCGGTTATGAGCATGAATACGAACGAGCCTCCCGCAGTGGCGCGCCCGGTTACGACCACCACTTCCGACCAGGCCACAATCGGCAAGTCTCTGGTGATTAAAGGTGAAGTGACGGGATCCGAGTCTTTATATATCGACGGACGGGTCGAAGGATCGATCAACCTCGCGGGCAATCGTGTGACCATCGGACGTAACGGCGTGGTCGCGGCGAACATCAGCGCGCGTGAAATCGTGGTGCTCGGCAAGGTGCGGGGCAACATCACCGCCAGCGACCGGGTGGATATTCGCAGTGACGGTTCGCTGACTGGCGATGTCGTGGCGGCGCGCATTTCCATTGAAGACGGCGCTTTTTTCAAAGGCGGCATCGACATCCGCAAAGCGGGAGCTACGGGCACGAAGCCCGACTCGAAGCCCGAAGAAACGGCCAAGAGCGTCGCATCAACGGCACCAGAACCGGCCATAGCAGCGCGAGCGTAGAGTCAACTGAAGTTTTGGTTTGCCAAAAGGCATCCTTGATTCCGAGGATGCCTTTTCATTTCCCGTAGAGACGCGGCAAGCCGCGTCTCTACGGTAGGGGTCTTTTCCGGCGCAGATCTGCAGGCAGTTCTGAACGCAGCAGCCAGAGTCCCGCAGCTACAGCCGCCGCCCAGGTTAGCGAACCGAGGGCAAGAGCCATAAGATCGGCGCGGCTGCTGCCATCGAGTGCGATCGTGCGCATCACTTCATGACTCAATCCGCCGGAGACGACTCCAACCAGCGCAGCCTTCCCTAATTCCTTCCAGTTCATACCGCCGAACGGCACCATGCCGCGAAAATGCAGCAGCGTGGCAATCGCCAAGGCGTTCGCCGCGATCCCTATATCCGAGGCTACCGCCAGTCCCGTGACCGAGAGCGTCCGAAACAACAGCGCGTAGAGGGGCAGCGAAGCGAGCGCAATCAGACTGGTCGCGATCATCGGAGTCAGCGTGTTGCCCGAGGCATAGAACGCGCGCGCATAGAGTGCCTGACTCGACCACAGCGCAAGCGAAAGCGAAAACCAAAAAAAGTAGATGGCGGTTGATTCGGAATCGGCGAAGGAGAAGTGTCCGCGGCGATAGACGAGATCGATGAGCGGGAGGGAAATCGCCATCATCCATCCGGTCATCAGCAGAGACGCGGCGGTGATGCGATAGACAGACGCATTTACGGTGGCGGCAAATTCCTCGAACTTCTTTTCTCCAAACAGACGCGAAAAGAATGGGAGCGATGCCTGGCCCACAGCCTGCCCGAGGATGGCGATAGGAACGGCGAAGAGGCGCTTGGCGTAGTTCAGCCGCGCGATGTCGCCGACTCCGCTCGAGGCAAAGTAACGCAAAATCCAGTCGTCGGCGGTGACCAGCGAAACGCCAAGCATCAGCGGAATGGAGAGTCGCACCCATTCACGGAAAGCTGGATTTTTCACATCGAACGAAGGCCGGTATCCGGTGCCGATTTTGGCGGCACCGAGGGCGTTAATCAGAAATGGCCCTGCAATGCTGCCGACCAGCGCGCCAAAGGCGAGCGATGCAATTCCCATCTGGCGTCCAGCGACGACTCCGCCAACGATAATGAATACGTTGTAGATCAGCGGACCAAACGCCGGCAGCAGGAACAGACGATGCGAGAGCAACACCGCTGAGACGACTCCACCAACATAAAAAAAGATCTGCGCGGGCAGAAGGATGCGCGTCAGATGCACACAGAGCTGCATCTGTTCGGGCGTAAAGCCGTGGAACATCCAGCGGGCGAACTGCGGAGTAAAAACCTCGGCCACAATCGTTCCGGCGATCAGCACCGTGGTCATAACGGTGATGATGATCGAGAACGTCTTCTGCGCATCCGGCTCGCGCTTTTCCGCGAGGAACCGGGTATAGATGGAGATAAACGTAATCGAAGCGGTGCCGCCGGCGACGATGTAGTTGAGCCAGTCCGGGAGAGTGAAGGCGGCAACATAGGCGTCGGTCTGCTGGCCGGCGCCGAAGGCGTAGGCGATGTAGGCCTCGCGGATATATCCGATCCCGCGAGAGAGCGTGACGGCGGTCATCAGCAGCAGCGTCGCCGAAAAGGCGGTGTGCTGGTGCGATGGACGAAAAAAACGCGACAGACGCATCCTTCGCAGAGTAACGCATCTGGCGCTTGGTGGGTGCGTTATCGGCGGTTGTGAATCGGGAATGGCACCTGTATCGATTCAGTGTGGTGGCGGGGCTCTCCCCGCTTGAACGGGGCAAAGCCCCGTCACCACACACGAATTGCGTTGTTATAATCCGCCTGTGACCGAAGCCGCTTCCATTCAACAACTTTGCACGCCAGTCCTGCGTCGCTCATTTCGCAAGCCTTATCCCGTGGCGGTTCGTGGCGAGGGAGTTTACATCTGGGACGTCGACGGCAATCGCTACCTGGATTTTTCAGGATCGGCGGCGGTGAATTTCATCGGCCATGGCGTTCGCGAAATCGGCGATGCCATGGCAGAGCAAGCCCGGCAACTGGAGTTTGTCCATACCAGCCAGTTCACCACGCCGGTGGCGGAGGAATTTGCGCAGGAGTTGCTCGATTTTGCGGGAGCCAATTTTTCCGGCGGCGCTGTTTACTTCACCAGCGGCGGATCGGAGTCGGTCGAGACGGCGCTGAAGTTGGCGCGACAGTACCAGGTGGAGATCGGTGAGACGAATCGGCATCAAGTTCTGAGCCGCCAGCAGAGCTATCACGGGTCGACTCTCGGCGCGCTCGCGGTTTCCGGCAATCGCAAACGGCGCGAGATTTACCTGCCGATGGTGCGCGAGTTTGAGCATATTGGTATCCCTTACTGCTATCGCTGCGCGTTCGACTGTACCGATCGTTGCCACAACTGCGGTCAGCAGTATGCCGCGGAGTTGGAGCGAGCGATCGGGCAGGTGAAGGGCACAGCAGCGGGCTTTATTTTTGAGCCGATGAGCGGCGCAACGCTCGGAGCGGTCACTCCTCCGCCGGGATACTTGCAGGCGATTGCTGATATCTGCCAGGAGCGGTGTCAATTGCCGGGAACCTTGTGTTTATGCGGCTCCTGGTGGGTGAAATGAAAGTCAACTACATGGTGTCAAACCTTTTCGCGATCATCGTCTGTTCGGTCATCAACTTCTTGATCAGCGATCGACTGGTCTTTCGGCGAAAGGGCTTACCTTTGGCTGAGCCGGATTGCTGATTTTCTGCCTCAAGTCAGATGGGGCCCCCCTCCCCCCTCGATCTTTTAGAACCATGGGTTTAGGCGGTGACTACCTTCAAAATCTTTGAATAATAAGGACTTACGGGCAAAATCTAGACAACAAAGGAGTTAGTGAGCCGTAGCGAAGGGTACATCATTTTTCAAAGAGCA
>JAYUJG010000113.1:0-7635 GCA_043765355.1 Acidobacteriaceae bacterium
TCCTTCGTGGACCTTCGTGTCCTTGGTGGTGAGCGGTGGTGAGCGATCTTTGGTGGTAAGCGATCTTCGCTCCGCGATACACTAATCGGGCTCATGACCCAAACAATCCGCGTTTTCGCCACCTGCGACATCGGAGACTCCCTCAACATTCTTCGCCAGAAGGGTTACGACCTCGAGGTCTATCCCAAGCCCGAAGCTCCTCCGAAAAGCCTGATCATCGAGAAAGTAAAGTCCGGCATTGACGGCCTGATCACCACGCTGCGCGATCAGATTGACGCCGAGATTTTTGCCGCTGGAAAAGGCACTTTGAAAGTTGTCGCCCAGCTCGCCGTAGGTTTTGACAACATCAATCGCGCCGACGCCAACACCTACAAAGTCCCTTTTACCAATACGGCTGACGTTCTTACTGAAGCCACCGCCGAGTTTGCTTTTTTTATGATGGGAGAACTAGCTCGCAAACTCTGGCCCGCCGAACATCTGTGCCGCGAAAATCGCTGGGGCTATTGGCATCCCTATCTTCCATTTCTAGGCGACGAAGTCACCGGCAAGACCGTAGCCATTATCGGCACGGGGCGCATCGGTCTAGCCATGATCAAGAAATGCGCCGGCTTCGACATGAATATTCTCTGCTTCGATCCCGCCTACGAGAACCACGACTACATCAAGGCAATTCAGGAGACAAACGATCTGCGTTTCGAACGTGGCATCAGCCGCGAGAAGACGACGATTCGCTATACGACTTTGAACGAAGCGTTGAGCACCGCCGATTTCATCAGCCTGCACGTTCCTTTGCTGCGTGAAGGGGAGAGCACGACGCCGACTTATCATCTGATCAACGAGACCACGCTGCGGATGATGAAACCGACCACGATGGTCATCAACACATCGCGCGGCCCGGTGATCGACGAGACAGCTCTGGCAAAGGCCCTGCGCGAGAACTGGATCGCCGGCGCCGCTCTCGATGTCTACGAGAAAGAACCACTACCCGCCGATTCGCCGCTCCGCGACCCCGCCATCGCCGACCGCTGCCGCCTGCTGCCCCACTTCGCCAGCGCTGGTCGCATCACGCGATTGTCATCTGATCCGAATAAAGGCATGGCTGGGCGATGCGTGCAGGGACTCGTCGACGTGCTGGAAGGGAACTATGGTGGCGACGTTAGCAAGATGCCGTATGTGGTGAATAAAGAGGCGTTTGTGAAGTAGAAACCACTCGAAAGGGTTCCGTGTAGTTGGTGGAAACGCCGCCTGGTTACCACAGTTAAGGCTGCGGAGACCTTCGCGAACACGATTGGGTTGGCGGCGCTTACGGCGTGATCTTGAAGACCACTCCGCAGCCCTCGCCTTGACAGTCGTTGAGGCTGCCGCCAAGACTGGCAGTGCCGTACAAATTGCCCGCCGAGTCCATGGTGATACCTGCTTCAGGGCCGTAGCCGGACGATCCTTGAGGGACAAAGGTGTAGAGCACGGTCTCGTTACCATACGGATCCAGCTTGAAGACAACGCCGCAAGCGCTATCTCTGCATGCGGCTGGTCCACCACCCACCACTGTGGTGGTTTGGTCATGGACTTGGCTGGCAATTTGTACGGCACCTGGGTCGCTGCCACCCGCTCCGCCAGTGAAACTGTAGAGCACACTAAACTTGCCGTTGCGGGTCACCTGGAAGACAGTTGCTGGACTGGAACCCCAACCTGGAGTGGTGCCGTACAGATTCCCGGCGGAGTCCCGAACCAATCCCGCTGAGGGCCTCGCGCCGCCCGCGCCGCCTGGTGCAAAGCTATACAGCAGTTTGAACTTGCCACGCCGATTCAACTTGAACACCGATCCCTCCAACCCCCCTTCACCGGCGCCTACAGTGGTGCCGTACAAGTTACCGGCGGAGTCGTGCACTAATCCCCCGAACGGGAGCGCTCCGTCTGTTCCACCTGTAAACGAATAAAGCACCGTGGAGGTCTGGGCCTGGAGTGGACGCACTGTTCCGGCGGTGAGAATGAAAACGGTGAGCATGGTAAGCGCGAATGCGGCTATGCCAGTTCTCTTTGTTCGTCTGTTCGTCCTACCCGATATGTAATTCATAAATTGTCACCTGGGAAGCATAGCTTGAGCATGATTAGGGACCAATGGCTAGAGAGGTCCCGTACATGCCCCAGCTATGATTTGCCTTACAAATCCACTTGTCACTGTGAATGATGTTTCACACGGACCAGCGGACCTTGTCGTGGACCAATTCGACCTGCTACTCTCGCCATTCACTCATACTATGAAGAATATTAAATGGATTTTCGCCTGCCTTCCCTGTCTGATGCTCACTGCCTACGCTCAGCGCAACGACGCAGCGCGCGCCCTCAAAGTCCTTCCGGCTCCGAAAGAAGTCCGCATGTCCGAAGGCAGGTTTGCGATCAAGCCTTCGACCTCGATCTTAATCAGCAATGCCGAAGATCGGATTGCCGCCGAGACGCTGCAAAAAGAAATTCACGACCGCACAGGAATCAAGCTGGCAATTGAACCGGTCACTGCCGCTCCGAAAACGACAGGCCATATTTTGCTAGGACGCCTCACCGACCGCGGATTGCGCTCTTATCTCGAATCGCAGGGCGTGAAAGTCCATGAACTTGGCAATGGCGAGCTTGAAAAACAGGGCTACGTCATCCGCTCCACCGATTCTGGAGCGTTGGTTGCCGGGCGCACCGCGCAGGGCCTGTTCTACGGTGTGCAGACCCTTCGCCAGTTGCTGCGGCCGGAAGGTGGGGAAGGGAAGACGCTTGCCAGCCCGGCGCTGGTCATCCCTAATTTAGTAATCCGCGACTGGCCGAGCATGGAATGGCGGGGGGTGAGCGACGACATCAGCCGCGGTCCCATTCTTACGCTCGATTATTTGAAAACGCAGATACGCACGCTGGCTGAGTACAAGATCAACTTGCTCGGCTTCAACATGGAGCACGTTGTCGACTTCAAAGCCCATCCACTGGTTTCGCCGAAAGACACGTCCCAAGAGCCTGCCTTAACTCCGGCCGAAATTAAAGAACTCGTCGAATATGCCGGCAAGTACTACATCACCATCCTGCCCGAACAGCAGGCTTTTGGGCATCTTCATCAATTTCTGAAGTATGAAATCTATTCCGACCTGGCCGAGATGCCACACGGACATGTGCTTACTCCGACCAATCCGAAGACCTACGATTTCATTCGCCAGGTTTATGGCGAAGTTGTTCCGCTATTTCCCGGCCCGTTCTTCCACATCGGATCGGACGAAACTTTTGAACTTGGGCTAGGCAAAACTAAAGACCTCGCTACCCAGCAGGGCCTCGGCCGCGTCTATCTCGAACATCTGCAAAACGTTTTCGAGATCATGCAGCCCTATCACAAGCAGCTTATGTTCTGGGGAGACATCGCGGTCAAATATCCGGAACTGCTCGCGATTCTTCCCAAGGACATGATCGCCGTTCCTTGGGGTTACGACCCCAAGCCGAGCTACGAAAACATCATCACGCCCTACACGAATGCTGGCCTGCGCGTTGTCGTGGCGCCGGGAACGGGCAACTGGCGCGAGATCTGGCCGGATCTCGAAAACGCATTTGTGAACATCCGAAACTTTGTGCGCGACGGGCAAAAGCATCAGGCCATCGGCGTTCTCAACACGACATGGAACGACGACGGAGAATCGCTGGTCGACATGACTTGGCCAGCGCTCGTGTTTGGCGCGGCCGCGAGTTGGCAGCCGGGCGAATCCAGCATTGATGATTTCAAGTCCAGCTACGACTGGGCCTTCTATCGGAACGACGACAGTACGTTTGCCGGAGTGATCGACAATCTCGATCGCGCACACACGCTCCTCGCTGGCGTGAAGCTCGACGATATGACCAACGAACTTTTCTGGTCCGATCCCTTCAGCGAGTCAGGCGCGAACCTGGCCGCCACTGCTCTGCCGGTTACGCACGATCTTCGCATCGGCGCTGAACACGCGGTCGAGACGCTGATGCTGAATCGGGCCAAGGCGCGCATCCACACCAACACTCTCGACGACATGCTGCTCGCCGCCTGGCATCTCGACACTCTGGGAATGAAGATCCAGTTCACGTCCGAAATCAGCCGCTACTATTGGGACGCCTACCAGAATCCAACCGACCAAACACGCGCGCAGCACGACTTCGACGAGATTGTTGACATCAACGGACGCCTGCAAAGCCTGCGCGATGCCATCACCGAAACGCGCAAGTCGTATAAGGAGGGCTGGGCGCGCGAAAATCATCCCTATTGGATTGACAATGTTTTAATTCGCTATGACACTCTGGCGTCGGAGGTGCAATCGAAGATTATCGCCGTGCAGGCGGCGCAACGCCAGTATTGGAGTACAAAGACAATGCCCACGCCAGAGTCGCTGGGATTTTTCTTGAAGTAGCGAGCGATATTGCAGTAACAGAACGCCCTCAGGGGCTAAGAGCCCTCATTGCTAGTGGTCTTCGGCGGCACGGCTAAAGTCGTGCCCTTCCCTGAAGCAATTATTGAAACGTGGGTGGGCAATCGACTTTATGTTTTCCGATCGCACAAGCTGGCGGCTCACTCCAAACGCGCTCACCCGCGCGATGCAAGAAGCGCGCGCTTCCGGTCGCAGAATTCTGGATCTCACCGTATCGAATCTAACCGAAGCCGGCGTCCGTCCCAATGCTGACGCCGTGCTCGCCGCTCTGGCCAACCCAGCGGCGATGCACTACGACCCGCAGCCGCGCGGCCTACTCGAAGCGCGGCAGGCCGTATGTCGGTACTATCGCGAGGCGCATCAGGCTGCGCTCGATCCTGAACGCCTGATTCTTACCACCAGCACCAGCGAGGCCTATTCGTACGTCTTTCGCCTGCTTTGCAATCCAGGCGACGAGATTCTTGTGCCGAAACCCAGCTACCCTCTGTTTGAGTTTCTGGCCGATTTGGCCGACGTGAAACTTGTTCCATATCCGCTGCTCTACGATCAGGGATGGCAAATCGATTTCGATTCCCTCCACAAAGCCGCTACCGATCGGTCGCGAGCCGTGCTTCTAGTTCATCCCAACAATCCGACCGGCTCGTATGTCAGCGCTGCGGAAACGGCGGCGCTCAACGCTTTCTGCAACGACCGTTCTCGCAAGTCTGCTCTCGCGCTGATTGTGGACGAAGTGTTTCTCGACTACGCGCACGACGGCGCACCTCGCAACAGTTTCATCGCAAATCGCGAGGCGCTTACGTTTGCGCTCAGCGGAGTCTCGAAGATTTCCGCGTTGCCGCAGATGAAACTTGCCTGGGTTGCGACCAGCGGCCCGGAAGAAATTGTTGCCGCAGCCGGAGCCCGCCTCGAAATCATCGCCGACACGTTTCTTTCGATGAATGCGCCCATCCAGCATGCGGCTTCTGTGTTGCTCGACCAGCGCAAACTGGTCCAGCCGGTTCTTCTCGATCGCGTCCGCGCAAATCTCGCGGAGCTCGATCGTCAGCTCACAAGCTTTCCAGCTTGCGCTCGATTAGAAGTAGAGGGCGGATGGTATGTCGTGCTGCGCGTCCCCGCCATCGAGAGCGACGAAGATCTTGCGATTCGTTCGTTGCGAGAAGCCAGCGTCAGCGTTCACCCGGGACATTTCTACGATTTTGCGGGCGAAGGCCATCTGGTGCTGAGTCTGATTACAGAGGCGGAAGAATTTCGTGAAGGGATCGCGCGCGTTCTGGGAGTTACTTGCCGTTAGTTGTTAGTTCCACTCAATCGCGCGTGCGCTTCGGCAACTGCAGCGACTTGAGCAGCGATTGATAGTCCGCGGGAAGTTCGCAGTCAACGGAGATAGTCTCCCCCGATCGCGGATGAACGAACTGAAGATTCGCGGCGTGAAGAGCGACGCGAGCAATGCGCCGTTCCGCAGCCTCCTTTGGATCGTACTTTCTGTCGCCAATCACCGTGTGGCCCAGGGCTAAAAATTGCACGCGTATCTGATTCTGCAAGCCCGTCACGAGCGTGGCGCGGACGAGCGTCGCGCCGCGAAGCGGACGTTCGACAGAATAGTGAAGCTCAGCGCGAGTGCCTTCCGGATCCTTCTCGTTGGTCAGGATTTGGAACATTCCTTCTCGCCGAAAATAATGGACAAGGGTCCCTTGCTTGACGGCAACTCGCCCGCGCACCACAGCAAGATACTGGCGCACCGGAGTATGCGCGAGAAACTGGCGCACCAGTTCCTTGCGATCCGAATCGGTTTTTGCGAACAGCAACACGCCGGATGTAAAGCGATCGATGCGATGCACAATCAGGGCGCGTTCGCGTCTTAATTTCAGTTCGGCAGCGACAATTGACATGGCCGACGGCATGTCGGAACCCTCGACCGGCACCGACAGAAGCCCAGCGGGCTTATTGAGAGCGACGACCGCATCGTCTTCATAGAGGACGGCAACCTGCCGCGAAAAACGAGCCGATCGCCGATCATGTTGTCCCGCGCCGTGTTGGCGCCCGCGATATCCGCCCTTGCGAGGAGTTTGTTTCATTGGAATTGGATGCCGTCAGCACACGAACAAAAACGTTTCCTACGACTTCGACATGGTACCAAGATTCCTGCGGCAGAGCGGTATCTCAAGCAATCCCGGTCACTCCCGGGCCGCCGCCGTGTTATCCTCGCCGGTTCGAGACACGGAGAAATCATGTCCATCACCCGTCGAGGATTCCTGGAATCCGCAGTAGTCGCGTCGCTAGCCACCGGCTTGAACGCATCCGAGACCAGCGCACAGGATGCGGGCAAGACGACCGCGGCGCCTTCCGCTAAGCGTCCGATCATTGTCTGCGCCAACAACGGCGCCAACTATCTTGACGACGCGTTTGCCTTTCTACAAAGTGGCGGCGACACGCTCGATGCCGCACTCCGCGTGGTGAAAGGTCCCGAAGACGATCCGAACGACGACACGGTTGGATTTGGCGGGATCCCCAACGAAGAAGGCGTGGTCGAACTCGACGCCTGTTGTATGCACGGCCCCACGCGCCGCGCCGGATCGGTTGGCGGCGTCCGCAACATCAAGAATGTTTCCCTTGTCTCGAAGGCTGTCATGGAGCACACCGGCCACGTCATGCTGGTTGGCGAAGGCGCGGAGCGTTTTGCCGTCGCGATGGGCTTTCCGCGCGAAAACCTGCTCACCGAGCGCTCGCGTAAAATCTGGCTGCTGTGGAAAGAGCATCAGTCGACCAACGACTGGTGGGGACCGGGACTTGCCGACCCGCAATGGAAGCCGCCGTCTCCGCAATCCGAACTCTGGGAAAACCGCGTCCATCGTCTCGAAAAACATGCTGCGCGGATTGGCATTGAACCGGAATTCCGCATGGCGGCGATCCGCCGCGTTCTGGCTCCACCAACCGGCACGATTCACTGTTCCGCGCTCAACGACAAAGGAGAAATCTCCGGCTGCACGACCACCAGCGGCCTCGCTTTCAAACTGCCGGGACGCTGCGGCGATTCGCCAGTGATCGGCGCCGGGTGTTACACCGATCAGGATGTGGGTTCGGCGGGCGCGACCGGCAGTGGTGAAGAAAACATCAAAGTCGCCGGAGCGCACACCATCGTCGAGAACATGCGTCACGGTATGTCGCCCCTCGACGCAGGCATGGACGCGCTCAAACGCATCGCCCGCAACTACAACAACGA
>JAYUJG010000114.1:0-2523 GCA_043765355.1 Acidobacteriaceae bacterium
GTTGTCGGATAGGCCATCCCCGGGTCTTGACCATCGATGGAGCCGGACAAAAGTGCGGTGTATTTGGTCACAGCCGGTTGTGATGTAAGGCTGGCCCTCGTTGCTCATCGGCTCGGCGCCCGAGATCATGAATCCGCGAGATGGACGGCCGGGCTGTCGACGAGGCATCACGCCTCCGGATAGATGCCCAGCACCTTCACCAACTCCGCCACTTCTCCGAGATGGCGGAGGCCGTTGCGCGGGTCTTGATCGTCGCCGCACATCAGATCGACGAAAAAAATGTACTCCCAGGGACGTCCGCGCATGGGGCGCGACTCGATCTTGCTCAGGCTGATGTCGCGCAGGGCGAAGACGCTGAGCGCCTTGAAGAGCGCGCCGGGGATGTTCTTCACGCTGAAGGCCAGCGAAGTCTTGTTGGCTTGGCGGCTGGCGCGCGGCTTTCCACGCTTGATGAAAAAGAAACGCGTAAAGTTTTTCTTGTCGTCTTCGATCCCGGCTTTGAGAATCTTGCCGCCGTAGACTTGGGCGGCGCGGCGGCTGGCGATTGCGGCAGCGTCGGGAAGTTTTTCGGCCATGACATGCTTCACGCTCCCCGCGGTGTCATAGAACGGAGTGGGTTGGAGCTTGGGATTCGCGGCAAACAAATCGCGGCACTGATCGAGCGCCACGGGATGCGAAAAGACGCGCCGAACGTCGCGCAGCTTCGTTCCCGGCAAGGCGATCAGGTTGTGGACGATGCGCAAGCGGAATTCGCGGACGATGTGGACGTCGCGGCTGAGGAGAAGGTCGAAGTGTTCGGCGACGGAACCGGCGAGGGAATTCTCGATGGGGATCACGGCGCCGTCGACGGTGGCGCGCTGGATGCGGTCGAAGACTTCGAGCGAACGCGCGCACGGGACTAGCTTCGCGGAGGGGAGCATGGTTTCGGCGGCTTCGTGGCTGAAGGATCCGAGTTCGCCTTGAATTGCGATTTTCATGAAACCTCTTTCTCCCGCCGCTTTTTCTGTAGAGACGCGGCTTGCCGCGTCTCTACATTGGAATTGTTTTCTCTGTTGGCTGAGCCAATTTTTTTGTCATGACCAGCGCATCCAGTTGCCCAGAATAATATCCGGTGACAGTCTTTTCCACGGAGTAGCCTTTACTTTTATAAAACAAGATTGCGGCATCGTTGTTTACTGGCGTTTCAAGGGCCACGGCTACGACGCCCGTACAGAGCAGGCTCTCTTCCGCCGCCAACAGCAAAGTCGAGCCCACGCCCTCGCGACGCGCCTGCTCGATCACGTCGATGGTAATGATGTGCCCGGTCTTTCGGTGCCTTTCGGCCACGATGAAACCTTGAATCGCGTCAGCATGACCTTCGGCTACCAGCGTAAACGAACCGGTCCGGCGCATATAGAAAGCCAACTCTGGCCTCGAGTATGCCAGTTCGGGATCGAAGCACGCCTGGTCAATCCGCCAAAGGGTGTCAAAATCTTTTTGCTCGAATTGCCGGATGCGGATGGCCACGCGCCATTGTAGCGGGAACGTGGTCGTGGGGTGACGGGGCTCCGCCCCTTAGCGGGGCAGAGCCTCGCTACCACACAATCAACCACAATAACTTTCAGATCATTCGAGTGGATTCACGACGCCACGGGTTTTATTTGGCAGCAGGTTTGCGGACGATCCGAATCCCGCTGCTTACAACATACACGGGGGTGCACGGAGGAACCCCGGGCACACTTCATCCGAAACTTACGGTAGCAATTTTTACCGTGCCTGGCGCCAGGAATTTTCTTTTTCCCCTGCGCTTGCGCGCTGGCACCCGTAAGAAGTACGATTTTGTACAAGAGGCAACGTGGGGCGCTTCATTCTCATTGACGTGGTTGTGGCGGTTGCGCTTGGCGGCCTCTGGTATGCATGGTTTGTGCAATACAACCGGCGCCGAGCCGGCAATGTGTTGCGCTGGGTGCAGGCGGCATGTCTTGGAAAAGGGCGCGTGGTCGATGTCCGATGGCACGGCAGCAGCACTCGCCTCAAGGCCACGCTGAGTCTTCCGTCGCGCTGGTTTGAAGACGCCAATCTCACCATTCGATTATTGCCGCGTCCGCTGCCGGTGCAATGGGCGCTGAGCCGTTGGCGACAGCAGCAGGAGACACTCACCTTCGAAGCCGACATGGGATTCCCGCCCGGCTTCCATCTCGATGTAATCCGTCACCGCTGGTCGGGTCAAACGGGCGCGAAGACGACCAAAGGCACCCGCGCCTGGACGATCACCCACCCTGGCCCGGTCATTCTCACGACCAAAGAGGATTGGCCGATCGAACTGAGTCCGGTGGTGAATGCGCTGGCTTCGTGGCGCGATCGTGACTTTGTTGGGGTGCGGTTTAATTCAACTTCTCCGCATTTCACGGCGACGGTGGCGCTGGAGAATCTGTCGGATCAGAAAGCGGCGGCGGCCTTGCTGGGATTGTTTCGGGAACTGGCGGCGAGCTCGTCGGCGAAGCAGCACTAGAAACCGTCGTTGGTCGTTAGTCGTCGGTCGTT
>JAYUJG010000115.1:0-4344 GCA_043765355.1 Acidobacteriaceae bacterium
AAACTGCGGTCGAGCGCCGTATCGAGCGCCATGCGCAACTTGCGATGGTCGTCGTCGCCGAGCGCGATGAACCGGAAAGGCTGCAGGCAAGCGCTCTGATACTTGCGCGTTGGATGCAACATCTCGGCCATCCCGCAGATGGCACCCGATCGCGTATGAAAAGCGATCTCGACGAAATCGCCGGTCGAGAGCTGCTGTTGCAACTGCAGCAGTCCGCCGGTGATGGAAATGGATTGTAGTTTTGCGCGCGCCCGTTGACCGCCCTCGGCCATCACCGCGGCCGCGACAGATCCATTCAGTTGAACTCGGGGTGAGCGCCGGGACGTGGCGTTGGATTGGGGGAAGTGACTCATAGCCAGCTAAACTATGCCATTCCCGGGCCTCCCCTGGCAGATTACGAAAGCGCCTGTACAGTGGCGTATGCTTAATACAAGGTTGGCTTTTTCGTTGCAACCAATGATCTTTGGCGTTCTTTCACCGGGATCCGGACTTGCCATAATCACGGCAGTAACTTTCCCAGCCCGGTCCCAAAGAGTACCTTAGTGCATTGGCGCGCTGCGGGCACAGTAGGAAGCCCGATGAGACCCCAGTTCCGTATCAGGGTATCGTTTTAGCGATACCGCAAATCGCTCGAAATAATTGCCCTTTTAGGGGCCGCACGTGAGGCATTGCGAAAATATGCGTATCGCCACCAAATCCAGGTTTCACTTTGTGCTCATAGCGCTGTGCGTGCTCGCCGCTTTGCTGACGGGCTGCTCGCGCGATCCAAACGTCCGCAAGCAGAAGTATCTGGAGAGCGGCCAGCGCTTCTTTGACAAAGGCCAGTACCGGGAGGCCGAGATCCAGTTCCAGAACGCCATCCAGGTCGACGATCGTTTCGCCGACGCCCATTACAAACTGGCCCTGACCGCGATGAAGCTGCAGCAATGGCCCGGCGCCTACCAGCAACTGTCGAAGACCATCGAAATCCAGCCGGACCACTATGCCGCGCACCTTGACCTGGCCAATCTGCTCATCCTCGGCCGCCAGTTCACCGACGCCAAAGAGCATCTCGATGTGCTCGCGCAAAAGCAGCCCAACAACCCCGACGTCTATGTATCGCGGGCGAACTACTTCGCCGCTACCGGTAACACAGTCGCCGCACTGGACGACATGCAGACGGCTCTGCGACTCGATCCCAACCGTTCCGACTCCTATTTGAATTTGGCTGTCCTCGATATGCACGGCCAGCAATGGGACGCGGCCGAGGCAAACTTCAAGAAAGCCGTTGCACACAGTCCTAAATCGAGCAACGCCCTGTCCTCGCTCGGAAACTTCTACCAGACGCGCGGGAGATTTCCGGAAGCCGAGCAGCAGTTCAAGCGAGCCATCGAAGTCGCCGGAGACGATCCCAGCGGCCGCCTCTCTCTGGCCAGTCTGTATATTGCGGAAAACAAGCTTGCGCTGGCGGAAGATTTCCTGCGTCAATCAAGAAAAGATTTTCCCAACAATTCCGTGGGCTATCGCATGTTGGGTGATTTTTACTATTCCAACGGTCAGATCGATAAAGCCACCCCGGAATACGCGGCGCTCTACCAGGACCATCCCAAGGACATGGTGGTCAAGAAAAATTACATTCAACTGCTCATCCTCAAGGACCGGATCGACGATGCTCGCAAACTGAACGACGAAGTCATCAAAGCCAATGCCGACGACCAGGACGCCCAGGTGTATAAGGGAGAGATCGAAATTCGCGGCGGCAAGGCCAAGGATGCCGTTAACACTCTGCAAGCCGTGTTGAAAAGCGACCCCGACAACGCCGTCGCCCATTACCAGCAAGGCCTGGCCTACGATCAACTCGGCAACGCCAACCGCGCCGAATCGGAATGGCGCGACGCGGTTCGGCTCCGCCCCGACATCGTCGAGGCCCACCGCGCACTGGCGGGCGTTGCCATTCACCGCGGCGATCCCGGTTCGCTCGCTCAGGAAGCCGACCAGATCATCGCTTCGCAGCCCCAGGCGCCAGACGGATATCTGTTAAGAGCAGTGGCCGACATTGATCGCAAGCAATATGCCACCGCTGACGACTTCATCAAACGCTCGCTGGGGAAAGCGCCCAACAATCCCGCCGCCTACGTGCAGTTGGGCAATTTGCGGATGGCACAGAGCCAGTATCCCGAAGCGCAAAAAGCCTACCAGCAGGGCCTCGATCTGGATCCGAATTCCACCGAGGCGCTGGGCGGCGTGCTCAACGTTGACCTGGTGGAGAAGCAGCCCGACCGAGCCATCGCCGCCGCCAGGGCCCAGTTGACCAGGTATCCCAAAAACGCCGGTTTTCACGTCATGCTGGGTCAGCTTCTGATGGACCAGAAGAAAGATTTGGCCGGCGCGGAACAGGAATTCAAACAAGCCTCTGAACTCGATAAGAACAATGTCGATGCGCTGGTGAAGCTGGGCGTGGCCCAGGGCGAACGCGGCGCGATCGACCTCGCCCTCCAAACGTATATCGAGGGCTCCAAAGCCAACCCCAAAGAAATCGCATTTTACCTCCTGGCCGGCAGCATCTACGAAAGCCGGCTGGATTGGGGCCACGCGAAAGAGCAGTACGAGAAAGCGCTCGAGGTGCAGCCGCAAAATCCGCTGGCCTCCAACAACCTGGCCTACGTGATGCTCCAGCAGGGTGGCAACGTGGACGTCGCTTTTTCCCTGGCGCAGACTGCCCGCCGCCAGCTTCCCGATAATCCCAACTCCGCCGACACCCTGGGCTGGGCCTTCTACCACAAGAAGGTTTACACCTCGGCGATTAACCTGTTCAAGGAAGCAGTCAAGAAAGAACCGGACAACGCCCTCTTCAATTACCACCTTGGGCTGGCCTACGCGAAAACCGGTCAGCCGACGCTTGCCAGGCAACAGTTGGACCGAGTCATAAAGCTCAATCCAAACCTTCCGGAGATTGACGCGCTGCGACGGGCCGTCGCCGAGGCAAAAAGCTAGCGAAGAAAGACCTCTGTAGAGACGGGGCTCGCCCCGTCTCGCTCACGGCCAACTGCCCTAGACTCCCCGAGGAAACAAGCCGGCAACTGTCCTTCGCTGCGGCCCCTGTTCCCTCGATCTTTGGACGCCCGCTCTAGCCGGCACAGATTCCGAGCCTCCTTAGTTGCCGCCGTTGGTCGAGGCCGTTCCGCTCGGCAGGACTGGAAATCCAATCTTATGGCGAACTAACACGGTCGGCTGTAACCGGCTACCGGCTCTTTGAGACCGCTCGCCGGTAGTCGTCGGCGGTTGTGCGATAGCAGGGCAACAGGTTGTTGCGGTCGGTGGAGGTCGGCGCCAGTACATCGCCCGAGTGATGGGAACCGGCTGAGCCGTTTTCGCCTTCAGGCCACGATATTTGCATGAGGCTTTCGTCGCATGTCGGATCCCTTGTGACACGGAGCTTACGGACTTTTGCACTGTCGAACCCGTACTCCGACAATCGCGGTTGATAAGGAAGAAACTCGTAGACCAGCTTGACCAACTGCGATTCTTCCTTCTTGTTAGGCCCCTTTTCTGCAATGAAAACCTCGAAGTTGGAGTAGTAGGACGAACGGGGAGGCGCCCATGCCAAACCGACCAGCCGGAGCTGCACGTCTTCAAGAAACGGTTGCCCTCGGTTGCCGCCAACCTCCGCGACGGACGGCATCGGTACATCTTTTGCGCCTCCCGTGCCTCCTGGTCCAGAGTTACCCGCGCCCGGGGCCGAGGCAGGCGACAATCCAACTTCTCCACCAGCGCGAGCCAGCGCTCCGCCTCTTCCTCCGACGCCCGAGTTGCCTCCACCCTCCAAGGATGGGGGTGGAGGAACAACCTGTGAACTACCGTTCGCGAGCGAACTACCTAGTCCTCCCCTAACAGTGTTGCCTCTGCCGTCTACCGATGGAGGGGGCGGAACAATCTGTGAACCACCGTTCGCGAGCGAATTAGCCAGCCCTCCCCGAACAGAGTTGCCTCTGCCGTCTACCGATGGAGGGGGCGGAACAATCTGTGAACTACCGTTCGCGAGCGAATTAGCCAGCCCTCCCCGAACAGTGTTGCCTCTGCCGTCTACTGAGGGAGGGGGCGGAACAATTGAGATGCCCGGAGTTCCCGCAGAACCACCCCACGGCTGAACGGCCTCGATGAGCCCGGCCCTCGTGATCGAGCCGCGTATGTCAGGGGATGGCGGGACGACTGCCGTTCTGGGTGCGTTGATTCTTCGTAAACCAGAAGCGCCGCCGAGATCCGGAGGAGGTGCGACAACGGAAAAATTAGGCAGATGAGAATGGCGAGCCTCAGCTCCGTCAATATCGGGCGGCGGCGGCAATACCGAGGTCGCAGCGCCGAGTC
>JAYUJG010000116.1:0-6162 GCA_043765355.1 Acidobacteriaceae bacterium
ATGGCTCGCTACAGAGACGATGCCAAAGAACGCGACCTCTCATGGCTCGACTACTCCTACCCTGCCGACATTTCCCCGGATGGCAAAACTGTTCTTTTCGATGAAGAAGGAGTTGGTGGCGGTGTGCAGTACGGCAACGCACAAGAGCTAACCTACGCGGTCTACATTCGCGGTACCGATGGCTCCCCGGCAGTTCGACTCGGCGAGGGAGTCGCCGATGCTCTCTCTCCCGACCAAAAATCAGTGATCGTGCAGAGTCCCGGCTCGCCCGAACAACTCCGTCTGCTGCCCACCGGTGCCGGCGAAACTCAGACGCTCACTAATGATTCGATTAACCACCAATGGGCGCGCTGGTTCCCAGACGGCAAGCGCTTTGTTTTTGCCGGAAACGAACCGGGTCGCGGCGTCCGGCTCTACACACAGGATATTTCCGGCGGAAAGCCGAAAGCAATTTCTCCCGAAGGCGTCGACGCAACCGCCTTTGTCGTTTCTCCCGACGGCCAGATGATTGTGGGAATAGGCCCCGACCAAAAAGGTTATTACTACTCCTCGTCCGGAGGCGATCCCAAAATCGTCAATGGCATGGAGCCGGGAGATCTACCCATCAGCTGGAATCAGGACGGCGGCTCGCTCTACCTTTTCCGCACCGGCGAAGTCCCCGCCAAGGTCTACCAACTGGAATTGGCCTCGGGGAAGAAAGCCGTGTGGAAGCAGATTGTCCCCATCGATCCGACCGGCGTTTCCACCATCGGACCGATCCAGGTGACGCCCGACGGGAAGACGTATTCCTATGGCTTCCACCGAACCCTCGGCGATCTTTATTTAGTGGAAGGGCTGAAGTAACTTTCTCAACCTGCAACAGGCTCGCCGCAAACCTGCTCTAATTAAGGACCAATGTCCCTGCCCGCAATCATCCTGCTCGCCACAAAAAAGAGCGCGATGCGATGGCTGATCCACCTCGGAGGCCCCGGCCTGATCTTGCTCGGCCTCGCAGACAACTCCCTGATCCCTCTACCGGGGAGCACCGACGTCGTCACCATCCTGCTCGCCGCTCATCATCGCGAACCGTGGATTTACTACTCGATCATGGCGACGGTGGGAGCAGTCTTCGGGGGATACATCACTTACCGCATGGCTCGCAAGGGCGGCAAAGAAATGCTGGAAAAAAGGTTTTCCCCGAAAAAGGCAAGAAAAGTCTACGCAATTTTCGAACGCTGGGGCTTCGTATCGGTGGCAATTCCCGCGATACTGCCACCACCGTTCCCCATCGTACCGATGCTCTTGGCGGCTGGTGCCCTGCAATATCCGAGCAAGAAATTTCTGGCGGCTCTGACCGTGGGCCGCGGAATTCGCTACAGCATTCTGGGCTATCTTGGAGCGCACTACGGGCGCCACATCGTGAAGTTTTTCGATCGATACTACTGGCCGGTACTCATCGCTCTGATCGCTTTCTCGGTGTTAGGCGCGCTATACGGAGTGTTTGAGTACAAACGGAGACAGAAGACCGACGATTCCAAACTTCCGGGGCGGAGGGCAGGAGTTCGTCGCCGCACCGCCTGACCAGAGTTCGAGCTTTATAAACACGGTCGCAATTGGAGCGCCCCACATCCTTCCGGTAGAATTGCCTTAGACGGTTTTGATCCCTTATGTCCCTAACCAAGCAACAAGCCCTCGAGATGTTTCAATCCGACGACTTGATCGGCATCGGCATGGAGGCCGACGCCATGCGTCGCAAGATCCATCCCGAAGGCACCGTGACGTACATCATCGACCGCAATATTAATTACACAAATTTCTGCACCGAATATTGCACTTTCTGCGCGTTTTATCGCCCGTTGAAGGGGCCTGCCTCGAAAGAAGGCTACATCCTCGACCTGGAAACCATCTACGACAAGATTCACGAAACTGTCGAACTCGGTGGCACGGGAGTACTGATGCAGGGCGGCTTGCATCCCGACCTCAAGATCGACTGGCACGAGCGCATGTTAAGCGGCATCAAGAAGCGCTTCCCGAAAATCCACCTGCACTGCTACTCCGCGTCGGAGATTCTCGCGATCGCCGAATACAGCAACTTGAGCCTGCGCGATACCATCGCGCGGCTGCGCGACTCCGGCCTCGATTCGATTCCCGGCGGTGGGGCTGAAATTCTTGACGACGAAGTCCGCTACAAAATCGCGCGTCTGAAATGCCTGACCGCCGATTGGCTTGAAGTCCATCGCACCGCCCATCAACTGGGAATGCGGACCACCGCAACCATGATGTTTGGCGTCGGCGAGACCGTCGAGCACCGCATCAACCATTTCCAATGTCTCTATGATCTCCAGCAGGAGACGGGCGGCTTCACCGCCTTCATCCCCTGGAGTTTCCAGCCCCAACACACCGCTCTGGGCGGACGCCGCTGGGACGAAGCCACGGCGGTTGAATATTTGAAAGTTCTGGCGATCTCGCGCCTCTATCTCTCGAACTTTCTCAACGTCCAATCCAGCTGGGTAACGCAGGGGCTAAAAGTCTGCCAGATGGGATTGCGCTTCGGCGGCAACGACGTAGGCTCCGTGATGCTGGAAGAAAACGTAGTCCGCGCCGCCGGCGTCACCAACTGCACAACCGAAGAAGAATTGCGCCGCATCATAAGAGATGCAGGCTTCCGGCCGGCGCAGCGCGACACGCTGTACCGCCAGTATTTTTTAAACTAATTTCCACGTAGGGACAGCCGCCCTCGGCTGTCCGGTGGCGCGAGGCCCAGCGGCACGACTGGATGCGCGGATCGATCGACGAAAACCGTGGCGAGATGTGCTCGCCCGGGCGGCCGAGGGCGGCTGCCGCTACGTAAAGTCTCACGCTGAAATCATGAAGCGCTCACTCGCCGCAGCCTGTTGCCTTATTAGCGCCGTGACCATGGCGACCGCGCGAGACCTCGCTCCTTCGGCCAAGGCCTCTTCCATCACCGGCACGGTGATCCAGGAACCCGGCAGCCGTCCTCTCAAAAAAGTTGTGGTGCAGGTCATGGCCGAAGACCAGAAGCGCGGCGGCAACTACACCGCGACGACCGACTCCGACGGACGTTTCCACGTTGAGAGCGTGATCCCGGCCCGCTATCGCATTTTTTTCGAGAAGACGGGATTTGTCGAAGTGAACGGACGTGGCCTGAAAGCCGACGTCGATGTATTCACCATTCAATCCGGACAAGCGCTGGACGACCTTCTGTTTCGCATGTTGCCCGCCGCCATCATCAGCGGACGCATCACCGACGAAGACGGCGACCCCATGCCCGGAGTCAGAGTTGTGGCACAACGAAAGAGGCCGGGGAAATCCGGGAGAGAAGCCGCCGGAACCGAAGCGACCAACGATCTCGGCGAATACCGCCTGGCCGGATTATTTCCCGGTCAATATTGGGTGGTAGCGATGCCGCCACCGGACTTCCGCGACTACGAACCGCGGCACCAGAAATCACAACCCGATGCCGCGCCGGCCGAGACGCGCTATCTCACCACGTACTATCCCGGCACCTTCGATGCAACGCAAGCGTCGCCCGTGGCGCTCAAAGCAGGCGACGAGATGCCGGTCAACTTTACGCTGGTTCCGGCGAGAACTTATCGCGTTCGCGGCATCGTCACCGGAATCACTCCTACCCAAAAGTCCGTAGTCGAACTGATGTCCAAGATAGGCGATGCTTTCCACGCGAACGCCAATGACATCGGACCCGACGGTCAGTTCGAAGTGCGCGGCGTCGGCCCCGGAACCTACCTCCTGCGGGTCAGTGCGGGCTCGGAAACGGCCCAGCTCTCGGCGCACCAGGATGTCAGCGTCGTCGCCGCCGATGTCGACGGATTGAAATTGACTCCGCTGCCATCTTTCACGCTATCCGGTCGTCTGCGTATCGAAGGCCGCTTTGACAACTCCTCGCCAAGCAACCTCACGCAATACTCCGCAAATCTTCGCTTGGCGGATTCGCTGGACGATGCGGACGTGTTCGTGCCCCAGGACTTCTTTGGGATGAACGCGTCCGTCGACCACTCCGGCAACTTTGAGTGGAAAAATGTGAACCCCGGCAACTACATCGTGCAGGTATATGGAGGAGGCGCACAGAATACGTTCCTGCAATCCGCAACACTAGGCGGACGCGATATCGAGACCGGCTTCACCGCCACTGGACCAGCGACACTCGACCTCGTCGTGAGCGGCAAGGGAGGCACGATCGAAGGCACGGTTGTCGGAAAAGGGAAAGACGTAGACATCGACAACTCTCATCTGGTCGCGAACGCCACAGTGGTCGCCGTGCCAGAAGAAAAATACCGGAAGCTACCCGATCATTTCGTAACCGGAGCGACCGATCAGCGCGGAGCGTTCACCATTCACGGCGTGCCTCCGGGCAGCTACACGCTCTATGCCTGGCAGGACTTGGAAGACGGCCTCTGGCGCGACGCTGATTTCCTGAAATCCCAGGAAGCAACCGGCACGGCCGTAAAAGTGGAGGAAGCTTCGGATCAAAGATTCGACCTGAAGTTGAGCACAGTCAGTGAAGACTGGCGATAGTCGCGCCAGCAACAGCTCGTGTGGTGGTGGGGCTCCGCCCCGCTGGGACGGGGCAAAGTCCCGTCACCACACATTCAATGCCAACCCGATCCATTCAGCCCAATCAGTTACAATGCTGGCACCGTTGACTGTCCTTTTTTGCTCGATGGCCCAACTCTAGTTCATGGCTTTGACACTCATCCCTTCTCCTACCGCTTTTGCCCTGATCCTCGCCTCTAAGGGCCTGGGTGCCTACCTTCGCCACCATTTTCTCGACAAGACTTTCGTCGGCCTCTATCAGATCAACGCCTTCGATCTGGCGCTGCTGATTCCCTACTTCATCGTCCTGACCATCCTCGCCGCCTACGGCGCGCACCGTTACTGGATGGTCTATCTTTATTACAAGCACAAAAAAAACAAGACGACCGAGCCCGCCGCTTATTTCGCGCCTGACAACCTGCCGCGCGTTACTGTGCAATTGCCCATCTTCAACGAGCAATACGTTGTGGACCGCCTGCTCGACGCCGTTTGCCGCCTCGAGTATCCGCAAGACAAACTCGACATCCAACTGCTGGACGACTCAACCGATGAAACGGTTGAGGTCGCGCGCCTTCTGGTCGAGCGCTACGCCGCGTTGGGACATCCAGTCGCGTACCTGCACCGCGACAATCGCGAGGGCTACAAGGCGGGCGCTTTAGCGGAAGGCCTGAAAACCGCCAAGGGTGAATTCGTTGCCATCTTCGACGCCGACTTTGTTCCTCCGCCGGACTTTTTGCTGAAGTGCGTCCATCACTTCACCGATCCAAAAATCGGCATGGTGCAAACCCGCTGGACGCACATCAATCGCAACTACTCCCTGCTGACGCAGGTTGAAGCGATCCTGCTCGACGGCCATTTTGTGCTGGAACACTCAGCCCGGTCGCGCAGCGGCGTTTTCTTCAATTTCAACGGCACCGCAGGCATGTGGCGGCGCATCGCCATCGACGAAGCCGGCGGCTGGGAGCATGACACGCTTACCGAAGACACCGATCTTTCCTATCGCGCGCAGCTCAAAGGCTGGAAGTTTGTCTATCTGCAAGACGTCGAATGTCCAGCCGAATTGCCCGTAGAGATGACCGCCTTCAAGACGCAGCAGGCGCGCTGGGCCAAGGGATTGATCCAAGTCTCGAAGAAAATCCTCCCGCGAGTGCTCAAAAGCGATGCACCGCGGCATGTGAAGATCGAAGCCTTTTATCATCTGACTGCGAACCTCAGCTATCCGCTGATGATTGTGCTTTCGGTCTTGCTGATGCCCGCTATGATCATTCGCTTTTATCAGGGATGGTTTCAGATGCTCTACATTGACCTGCCCCTGTTCATGGCTTCAACATTTTCGATTTCAAGTTTTTATCTGGTTTCGCAAAAGGAATTGTTCCCCAAGCGCTGGCCGAAAGCGCTTCTCTATCTGCCGCTATTGATGGCTCTTGGAATCGGCCTCACGATCACCAATACACGCGCCGTACTCGAAGCAATCGTCGGCAAGCAGACGCCCTTCGCCCGCACTCCCAAATACCGCGTCGAATCGAAGGCAGACCGGGTCGGCGCCAAAAAATATCGCAAGCGCCTGGGATGGGTTCCCTGGATCGAACTCCTGATCGGAACCTATTTCGC
>JAYUJG010000117.1:0-2409 GCA_043765355.1 Acidobacteriaceae bacterium
GCAAAATTTGTGTTTGCCGAAAGCGGACGCATGGGGCATGCTCTGGACTCGCTGGTTTCCTCGGGCTGCATCATCTCGGGCGGTTCGCTGCAGAATTGCGTGGTTTCTCCGGATGTGCGCGTCAATTCCTACACGCAAATTGAGAGCACGATTCTGTTTTCGCATGTCAACGTAGGCCGCAATTGCCGGATCCGGAAGGCGATTATCGACCGCAATGTGCACATCCCAGAAGGAACCAGCATTGGCTACGATGTCGAAGCCGATCGCGAGCAGTACTTTGTCACGGAAAGCGGCATTACGATCGTGACGCGCGATTATTCGCTGTTTGAAAATCCGGTAACGGTGGATTACTTCACCAGTGAGTGAATAGAAGTTGTCAGCTCTCAGTTCTCAGTGAGGCCCTCCGCTCACCAGATCTAACTGAAAACCAATAACTGACAACTGACAGCTCTCTTCCGGTAAACTTTCCTCTCTATGTCGCTCCGCCGTCTGTTCGGGAAAAAAGAAAAACAGGAACGCCGCATTCTGCGCCAGATTGAGCGCACCGGCGATCAACTGCAACCCGAATATCATCGCCCTACACCCGAGTGCCCGCACCCCGAGCGCTGGAGCATGTTCGACTCGATGACTGCCGAGGCCGAGGTACTGGAGTTTCTCCGCGCCCTCGTCACCACGGTCAAGCCCGAACTGGTGGTTGAGACTGGAACCTTCAGCGGCATCAGCACGCTTTGGATCGCCGAGGGTCTGAAGGCCAACGGGCGGGGACGGGTTATCACTTGCGAGTTTGATCCCAAAATTTATGAGAACGCAAAAGCGCGAATCCAGGCGTCAGGGCTGAGCGAGTGGATCGAACTGAGAAATGAATCGAGCCTCGACATGAAAGTCGAAGGCACGATCGATCTCTTCTTCAGCGACAGCGACATGCCCATCCGGGAACAGGAGATCCGGCGTTTTTTGCCGCAGATCAATCCCTATGGGCTGATCCTGATGCATGATGCCAGTTCGCATTTGAAGATGGTGAGGGACGCGGCTCTCAAGCTCGAGGAGGATGGGTTGATTTCGGCGGTGCTGCTGCCGACTCCACGCGGGTTGGTGTTGGCGCAGAAGCGCGAGGGCAGAAGGTAGCGCAGGAACCGATTGAAAGGGTTCGTGTCACGGCATCGCGTCAGAAGGCCAGCGAAACGGGAAGGGCACGAGTTTACTGGCTGCCGAAAAATTCAATTCCGGACTAGCGTTTTGGGTGGCGCAGCGCTTCAGCGCTGCGGTGAATACTTTTTTGTGACTCCGGCTTTAGCCGCCGAGGTCTCAGCTCTTGCTTTGTAGACGAGTTCTTCCGTACCCTCTTTACTCGTGCCGCTAAGTCGTCAAGATCTGCCTGCGCTTAGCGCCTGTGGTGTGCTTTGCGCGCCCTCGACGACCTTCTTTTGCAACCGGCTCTGCGATACCGAAAGTATTCCCGCTACGTTGATTTCCTCTGGCGCGCCAATTCCCAGGCCTTCGAGTATTTCCACGAGACATAGATGGCATGGTAAAAGTGCAAGAGGAGGCCTTCACGGCCATCGAGAAATCCGAGGCGGAGAAAATAGTTGTAGAAAAAAGTTGCCATCGGGCGCAGTACGATATTGAGTACGCTGAAACCGCCGCCGCCCTTGGCAACGACCATCTCCGCCCCAAGAGATGAATAGCGATTCATGTGGTCGATGTAGTCCGCGAGCGTGGGGTAGGAGTGGTGGAGGATCGCGCCGTATCTAATCTCACCAGTGCTCCCTTCGACTTTAACGCCTTCGTGCACGAGGCGATGTTCGAAATGTCTCACTCCTCTGCGAAAAAATCGAAGTTTTCGATCTGGCCAGAAGCCGCCGTGCTTTATCCATCGCCCAAGGAATTCATTCTTCCGGGGAATCCAAAGACCAGCGAATGTCGCATCGAACGGTGTGCCGATGTGATATTCGATGTCTTTTCCGGCAGCGGACAACGTCAATTCATGCGTGCATGAATCGTCGGACTTCCGGGAGAGTGTGGCGTGCTTTTCCAACCCATCCAACGCGTCTCGAAGCGATTGCGTGAGGTCGAGGTCTACTTCCTCATCCGCATCCAAACTGAAGACCCAATCTCCCTCCGCCTTCTCGATCCCCGAGTTTTTCTGCGCGGCGTAGCCCTTCCATTCTTCGACAAAAACTTTCGCGCCGAAGGATGTTGCGATCTCTACGGTGCGGTCCGTCGAGCCGGAATCGACGACGATGATCTCGCCTTTGCCGTCGGCGACCAGCGGCTGCACACTGGCCAGGGTGCGCCCGATGTTGGTTTCTTCGTTGTGGGTGATGATGACTACGGAGAGGATCACGCGACGCTCCTGCCGCTGCTGGCAAAAAGCCTGCCGAGCTGTGCTCGGCTTGGACGGGCGGGGGC
>JAYUJG010000118.1:0-16823 GCA_043765355.1 Acidobacteriaceae bacterium
TTCAGTGCGGAATATGACGCAGCCGCGCGCTCCTCAAACTTTCTGCCTGCAAATCCGGATGAGCTTCCTCCGCGCGTCAGTGTTTTTCTTTCACGCCACGGCATCGTTCCTTCGCGGCGATTACGCGTCGAAGAGCGGTCGATCAAACCCGGAGACGCCCTATTTGTCACCGGAACCATCGCGGAAAATCCCGGTGTGCAGGTGCGTCCCGTGTGGAGACGGGGATCTGCCCCGTCCAAGCCGGGCGAGGCTCCGCTTCCACATAGTTCGTCGGCGCACAACTCTTCCGAGCGGGTGGCCGTTCAGGAAATCATCAACCTGTCGAATGACGCGGCGCCACCCTCGATCCGCGAGATGAGCCAGCAGGCAAAGATCGCCGCTGCACTGAATCGCGCCGGCATCACCAAACCAGAAGCCTGGTCCGCCGCCGGACTCCCCTATCAGAATGTGGCCGTCGAAGAGAACGCAGCGCCGACGCCACTCCTTGCCGCGAGCGAACAGCACCGCGGCAATGGACACCGCACTGAATCGGACCCGGACGAAACGCGTTCCAAGCCAGACCAAGACTCAGACTTAGACGAAGCCAGCGCCAACTCGCGCGCCTTCGATCTCACCCCGCCCGTCGTAATGATGAAAGGGGAGGACAATCAGCCATTCGCAATCTCCTTCCGCAGCCAAAAAGAATTCGCAAGCGCGCTGGCGTGGAAATCCACCGCGCTTATGTGGGGAGGAACCGCCATCACTCTGCTCGGTCTATACACGATGCTGCGGCAGATGCGGATATTGTAGACAACGCCCAGGCTCACGGCGCATGGCTCAAAGCTCACCGCCTGGCGTTTCCAGCGGCGCAGCAGCCTCATTCAACTGGTAGCCAACTGTTCAATGCCAAGTGTGAACCACTAATTTAGAATGTCCTCTGTGAGTGAACCCGTACGGATCGGGATTCTCGGTGATTTCAATCCCGAGTTCCGTTCCCATCACGCGACCAACGATGCGCTGCAACACGCGGCGCGAAAGCTCCAACTCACCGTGGAATCGGCATGGGTTCCGACGCCGTCGCTGCTGGAGCCCGCAGCCGCCGCGACTCTCGATTCTTTCGACGGCCTGTGGGCCTCACCCGGCAGCCCCTACAAAAGCTTCGACGGCATGCTCAAAGGCATCGAATTCGCCCGCACCCACGACCGCCCGTTCCTGGCAACCTGCGGAGGCTTCCAGTACACCTTCATCGAGTGCGCCCGCAACGTCCTCGGCATCCCCGACGCCACCACCGCCGAAGAAGATCCCAAAGCCAAGAACATCGTCATCTACCCCGTGTCGTGCGCGGTTCCGAACCGCGATCCGAAAGCGCCCAAACTATCCGGAAAAATCAGCGAGATTCATTTACGCCCGGGCTCATATCTGGCGGCGTTTTACGGAAAAGAAACCATCGAAGAAGAATTCTTCTGCAACTACGAGATGAATCCCGAGTTCGAATGGATGGCCATGGAAGCGGGCTTTCCCGTCGTCGCCCGCGGATCGAAGGAAGAATGCCGGGCCATCGAGTCTCCCGCGCACTTGTTTTACGTTGCGACGTTATTCCAGCCGCAGCTCTCATCGCGCGAAGATAACCCACATCCGCTCGTCATGGCGTTTGTGCAGCATGTCGCCGACTTCCACCGCAAACGGTTGGACGACTCCATCCTGGCCTAACAGAGCCACCAGAACATAGCTGCGTCAGCGGCCCTGCGATCAGCCCCACCCTAACTATTCGTTCGTAACATTGCAAAACCGAGCGATTCGGATAACCATGTGCCGCCGCCTACCCGCAATTTTTATGGTCTGGGAATCCGCGTGCCGATGATTGCCATTTCACCCTACGCCATCCGCTCCCACATCAGTCACACGCTCTACACGTTTGACTCCCTGAGTGCCTATATCGAAAGACTGTGGAAAATCGGATGCCTGCGTCAAGACGACTGTTCCGCGACCGACGTGAGTGACATGCTGAACTACCGCCAGCCTCCAGTTGAACCAATCACCCTAAAGACTCGACCGGTTGCGAGGTCCACGCAGAAGGTTGTTGTCGACGGAAGAGATGCCGACGACGACTAGTGGTTGAGGCCGAACACTAGTCTGGACGCTACCGGGTCGACTCGGCGTTCTGGAGCCGACGCGGCCATCTCATCACCGGACATACGACAGGATGCCGCTCTACATTTCCACTGCGGGAATCTCTTCCGCTGCGATCCGAGTTGATACTTTCGCGCTCGTCACCAGCACTACCGACGCCACGATGATGGCGCTGCCGGTCAGAATGTAGCGGTCGATGCGTTCGTGCAGAACCAGCCATCCCAGAAACACTGCCACCACCGGATTGACGTAAGCGTAGGTGGAAACCTTTGACGTTGGAACGTGCTGCAAGAGCCAGATGTAGGCGGTGTACCCGACCCACGAACCGCAGACCACGAGATATAGAATTGCGCTCACGCCGCGGGCGGTCCAGATCACTTGGACGGATCTTTCGAACAGCAGCGCAAAAATCAAATTTGCGATCCCGGCAAATATCACCTGCCACGCAATGGCGCTAAAGGGATCGGCTGCGGCGGTCTGCCATTTTTTCGAAAGCACGGAACCGAACGCCCAACTGAATGACCCGAGTTGCAGGGCGAGCGACCACCACAGTTCGCGACGGCTTAGAGAGTTGGGATGAAAAAGATCGGGCCAAATGAGCACGACTACGCCGGCGATCCCGATGGCAAGCCCGATTTTCCCGCGCCGAGAGATGTGGTGGTCGCCCAGCAACAGCGAGTCGAGCACCAGAAACCAAAGTGGAGTAACCGCAATCAGCAGCGCAGCCAGTCCCGTGGGTACAACCCGCTCCGCGTAGGAGAGCGTCAGGTTACCGCCCATCAGGAGCAGAATTCCCACCGCAGCGAGATGCCAAAGTTGTTTCGAAGAAAAACGAATGCGGCGGCCAGTCAGCGCACAGTAAGCCAGCATCACCGTGCCCGCAATCAGAAAGCGCGCGGCGCACATCATGCCCGGAGGAATCTGTTCAACCGCGATGCCGATGCCAAGGTAGGTCGATCCCCAGAAAACGTAGACCAGCCCGAACGCGAGAATGACTTGCCATCGACTTGGGGACGAACTCATTCTCATCAGATGTGAGTGGGAGAGAGAAGCATTCAAAATATCAGAGCGGGCGGCGAAACCACGGGGTACACGGAGGGCTGCACAGGGTCATCAGGTCTTCACTGCATCGAGGGCCACTTTGAGGACCGTCAATGCAGCAGATCGCGCAAGACCGCGACCTCCGCCTTGATACCCGTGCGAATCGCCAGACCTGCCTCGGGCGCGAAATACGGCGAGTGATTGGAGGGCAGCTCCGTGCCCGCTGCTTTATTCTCGGCGTATTTCCGCGGGTCCGCGCCGCCGAGGCTCATGTAGAGAGAAGGGATGCCTTGCTCGATAAAGAAGGCATAGTCTTCGGAAGGCGTGATCGGATCGGTCGCGATTACGTTCTCTTTGCCGAGCGCGGTTTCAAGCGGCACCCTGAGTCGCTGCGCGAGGGCCGGATCGTTATAGACCGCGTCGGTGGATGCAAGCTCCTCGATCAGGGGTTCCTTCGTGGCTCCGCCCACCAACGCTTCCGATTTGACGATGCGCGTGATGGCTGCGAGAACCTGTTTGCGGATTTCGGCTTTGTAAGTTCGCACCGTCAAGCCAAACTCCGCTTCGTCGGGAATAATATTGTTTCTCGTGCCGGCGCGAATATAACCAACGGTGACGACAGCCATTTCTCCCGGCTTCACTTCGCGCGCGTTGATCGTCTCCAGCGCAAGAATCGTTCTGGCGGCAATCACAATGGGATCGATGGTGGTGTGTGGTGCGGAACCATGGCCTCCCTTGCCGTAGATCGTGACCTTGATGGCGTTGGAATTTGTGTTGTAGATGCCAGGAGTGATTCCGACCTGGGTCGCGGGAAGATTGTTGCCGACGTGGAGCGCGATACCAACCGCAGGTTTTGGAAAGCGCGTGAACAGGCCATCGGCGATCATCGCTTTTGCTCCCGTGATGCCCTCTTCCGCGGGCTGACCAATCAGCATTAACGTACCGTGCCAGCTCGACTTGCTGTGGACCATGATGTCCGCCGTGCCTTCGAGCGTCGCCATGTGCACATCGTGGCCGCAGGCGTGCATCACCGGGACGTCGCGTCCGGAATCGTCTTTTACAATTACTTTGCTGGCGTAGGGGAGCCCGGTCTTTTCTTCGACGGGCAGCGCGTCGAGTTCCGTGCGCAGCATGATCACGGGGCCGGCGCCGTTTTTCAGAATGGCGACAATCCCGGCACCACCGATTCCTTCCGTGACTTCATAGCCGAGGCTCCGCAAGCGAGCGGCAAGTTTGGCGGCAGTCTGCGTTTCGTGCTTAGAAAGTTCGGGATTCCGATGAAGATCGACGTAGAGATCGTGGGCCGCTGGATAGACAGCCTCTACTTCTTTGTTGGAGGTCGCTGCGGTCTGCGCGTAACTGGGAAGCGTCAATGAGAAAAGGAGGAACAGCCTTGCCGTTTTCATGGTCGCATGATATCGAGCGATGCCTGGCTGAGCAAGGTCTAATCGGCCCGGCGCTTTGGACGCAGATTTCCTGCTACGTTTTTTTCGCACCCTGCAAAGGGCCTCTACCCCGGGGTACACAGAGGCCCACGGGGGACGTCCTCGTTCGCGTTATCAGTCGGCGTGTTGACGATCAACCGACCAAATCAGGGCCGCGTCTTTTTCCAGCGGATAGAGATGCACCATCCAGTTGAAAATCACCGGATGAAATTCTCCTCCGGCGGCATCGCAGTCGGCTTGCGTTGTGATCGATCCCCTCAGACCAAACTTCGCATTCGGCGCCATCGCTTCCGGCTTGCGATCTTTTGGCGGCGCGCAGAAATTTACATGCTCATGCCACTGCGCGATGCTCAGCGGAATGCGCTGGTTCAAGTCGTCTTCGGTAAAACGCTTGGGAGCCGTATACATCACGCCCACCAACCGGTAGTCGTCGCCGTTTTTTTCGTAGAGTAGCGAGGTCGGCAGGTCGGGATTGAACTTGATCGCCGCTTTAAATGCGTTCCGATAGTTGGTGAAGTGATACTGCTTCTGCACGGCTTCCGGATGAAATATCTTGAAACCTTCGTTCAACGCGACATGGTAGTCCTTATACTTTTCCATCGCGCCGCGCGCCGCCACCACCACCTGCTGAGCTTTGTCGGCGTCACCCGGTTGCGGGGCGCGCAAGGCCGTCATCTTCATGTGCGCGCCCATTTCCATGTGATGTCCCTCCATGGAATGCATGGCGTGAGCGTTCGCGTCGGAATCTTCCCCTCCCATTTGCGACATGTCGTGACCCGGCATGTTCATGCCCTTCATGCCGTTCATGTCCTGGGACGAATTTTGTTGCGCGAAACACAACGTTCCCGCGAGGCAAAGCAGAGGCACAAGATTTTTCATAACGGTTCCCGGATGTCTCCCTGTAGTGATTGGTACTAACCCTGAGTGCAGTCCATAGTTTCGCGCACGCGGCAGCCCAATGGAATGTTACGGCAGTAGTCTGATGTAAGAGCAAGGAGGAGTCCTATCCAGCGCGAGGGTATTGAAATGAGCCGCGCGCGGTACTTACGCGGCCGACCACATCCCCATCTCCGCGAGGACCTTGCCCGCAGCTTCCGTCCCAGAGCGAACGCAGTCGGGAACGCCGATGCCGCAATAGCCGTTGCCCGCCAGCGCCAGGCCGGGAAGCTTCTGCCGCAGCGTTTCGATGCGCTGCACTCGCTCGACATGTCCAACCGAATACTGAGCCATGGCGGACTTCCACTTATAGACGCGCGCAAACAGCGGCTCGGCGTCAAGCGAAACGATCTGCCGCAGTTCCTCGCGAGCGATTTGAAGAATTTCCTTTTCGCTCGCCTGCATGATCTGCTCGTCGCGCGCCCCGCCCAGAAAGCACCGGACGACGGCGCGATTCTCCGGAGCGCGGTGGGGAAATTTGTTATGCACGAACGTCGCCGCCAGCATTCGCCGCCCTTCCGCGCGCGGCACCAGAAACCCGAAACCCGGCGGCAGCGCGCCGCGCGCCTTCTCGTCGTAACCGAGCGTGACGGTTACCGATGAGCTGTACTGGATGTCGCTCAGCTCACGCGCGAGAGCCTCGTCCGCAGTCTGCAGTATCGCGGCGGCACTATGAGTGGGAGTCGCGACGATCACCGCATCGAACTGATCGCTCTGATATCCGGCGGAAAGAATCCAGCCATCGCCCCGCGGGGTCAACAACTGCACCGGCACCGAGAGTTTAATCGATTCTGCATCCAGGCTCGCGACCAGCGCGCTCACCATCTGCTGCATGCCGTCTTTGAGAGATGAAAACACCGCTCGCGCCGGAGCGCTCGCGCTGGATTTCATTTCCTTGCGCGCCTTGAGCAGGCCGCGGCCCAGACTGCCGTGTTTCGATTCCATGTCGGCAAAACGAGGCAATACCGCACGCACGCTCAATTGGGAAGCGTCGCCGCCATAAATTCCACAGAGCAGCGGATCGGCGAGCAAATCGACCATCTCGTCGCCGTAGTGGCGTCTCACCATGTCGGCGACCGTCTCGTCCTCGGAAGAGTGGCGCGGCGGATGGAACCACTCGGCAGCCATCCGGATTTTTGTGCGCAGAGAAAAAAGCGGCGACCGGATCGTCGGCATAATCCTGGTGGGCACCATGAACATCAGCCCGTCCGGCATCTCAACCAGTTTTCCCTTGGCGACGATGTAGGTCTTGCGCGCAGAGTCGTTCGAGCCGATGAGTTGGTCGCCCAATCCGATTTTGCGGCAAAGGTCGGTGGCCCAGGGCTTCTCGGTAAGAAACGAATCGGCACCGCCTTCAATGAGGCATCCGTCGACCCGATCACTGACGAGGACGCCTCCAAGACGCGCGCTCGATTCGTACAGAACGTACTCAATCGGCGTGCCGGACTGCCGCTTTTCTTCAATCGTGTACGCGGCCGAGAGGCCGGAGATGCCGCCGCCGATGATGGCAATTCTTTTCATAAACTAGCTCTGAGCTGTGGGCTACGAGCTATGAGCAGGCTTGCTCACAGCTCATAGCTCATAGCTCGTAGCTCACACGGCCCGACACTGTTCGCGCACGAAATCGCACAGCGCTTTCACATTCTCCACTGGAGTTTCCGGGAGAATGCCGTGCCCTAGATTGAAAATGTGGCCGGGGCGTCCTCCAGCTTGGCGCAAAATTTTCTCAGCCTGCGATTTTATCTGTTTCCAATCCGCAAACAGCAGCACCGGGTCGAGATTGCCCTGCACCGCGCCTTTGTTCCCGAGCGCTTGCCATCCCGCGTCCAGTGGAATCCGCCAGTCCAGGCCAACGACATCGGCTCCGGTTTCCTGCATGGATGGCAGAAGAGTAGAGCTGTCGGTTCCAAAATAAATTACCGGCGCGCCCGTCTTTCGCAGACGCCTCACGAGATCGGTCGCGTGGGGCAGAACATAGTGGCGATAATCTTCCACGCCGAGGCAACCCACCCAGCTATCGAATATCTGAATCGCGTCGGCCCCGGCGTGAACCTGTTCGACGGAATATTCCGCAGTCACCGCGACCAGCTTCTTCATCAGTTCGTTCCACGCGGCGGGCGCGGAGTACATCATCTTCTTTGTGAAAAGATAATTGCGCGAGCTTCCACCTTCAATCATGTAGCTCGCCAGCGTGAAGGGCGCGCCGCAAAATCCGATGACGGGAAGCTTGTCGCCAAAATGTTTGCACACCAATTTGACGGCTTCTGAAACGTAACCCAGGTCGGCGGCGCGGTCGGTGCGCAGGCCGGCGATGTCTTCGGCGGTGCGAATTGGCTTTTCGATCTTCGGCCCCTCGCCGGGCGTGAAGTGAAAAGGCAGACCCATGACCTCAAGCGGAAGCAGCAGGTCGGCGAAGATGATGGCAGCGTCAACCTTGAGAATTTCGGCGGCTTCGATCGTGACCTGAGCCGCGACCTCGGGCTTCTTGCAAATCTCGATCAATGAATATTGCTTCCGGATGGCGCGGTACTCGGGCATGTAGCGGCCGGCCTGACGCATGAACCAGACAGGAGTTCGCTCTGTCAGTTGAGCCTTGGCGGCGCGGACGAAGAGGGAATTTCGGGCGGACATCGACCTTCCAATTTAGCATCTTCGCGCGGACTGCGGAATGGTCGCATGCGTTTGTCGCTTGCGTTTGGGATCTTGCTGGACGCGAGGAAGACCATTCACCACAGGGGGCACAGAGGATCACAGAGGAAACCGTAAAGCCATGCATACATTGCGACGTTTCCGCAGGCGCTGGTTTGGGCTTCGACTCTTGAACTCAGAGGCCCACCAATCAAAGTGCAGCTATAATTGCAGCCTTCTCATTAAGGAGCTGCATGCGACCGTTCGCCGCGATTTTTCTGATCTTCACCTTGATGGTTCCGTCTTTGTCTTTTGGCACCGGCCAGACTGCCGCGAATCCGGCTGCGCTGGTCGGATATTCTCCGCGCGCTAGTCAGAGCGAGCGCGAGTGGGAAACGAAATTTCGCGCGATCCCCGACCCTGCCAACCTGCGGGAATATATGAAGCGCCTGAGCGCGCGGCCTCATCATGTCGGTTCTCCTTACGACAAAGACAACGCCGAATGGATTCTCGCTCACTTCAAAGAGTGGGGTCTGGATGCTCACATCGAGCAGTTCGATGTTCTGTTTCCGACGCCGAAGGTTCGGTTGCTGGAGATGATTGCGCCCACGAAATTCACGGCCAAGCTCGAAGAGCCTGCACTCGCGATCGATCCAACCACGAATCAGAAGTCGGAGCAGTTGCCTACTTACAACGCCTATTCGATTGATGGCGACGTCACTGGCCCTCTGGTGTTTGTGAATTACGGATTACCCGAGGACTACGAAAAGCTGGACCGGCTGGGCATTTCGGTGAAAGGCGCGATTGTGATCGCGAAGTACCTGCATTCATGGCGCGGCGTGAAACCGAAAGTTGCCGCGGAGCATGGAGCGATCGGCTGCATTATTTATTCGGAGCCGGCGGACGACGGCTACTCGGTTGACAATGTATTTCCGGCCGGCCCGATGCGTCCGGCGGATGGAGTGCAGCGCGGCAGCGTGATGGATTTTGCTTCGTCGAGTCCAGGCGATCCGTTGACGCCAGGGATTGGCGCGACGCCCGGTGCGAAGCGTTTGGCGCTTAAGGATGCCAAGAGCATCACGAAAATTCCGGTGCTTCCGATTTCTTATGGCGACGCGCAGCCCTTGCTGGCCGCGCTCGCTGGACCGATGGCGCCCGACGAATGGCGCGGCTCACTTCCCATTCCGTATCACGTTGGCCCGGGACCGGCGCAGGTTCATTTAAAGGTCGCGTTCAATTGGGACACGAAGCCGCTCTACGACGTGATCGCAAAGATTCCGGGCAGTGTTGCGCCGGACGAGTGGATCGTCCGCGGCAATCATCATGACGCCTGGGTGAATGGAGCCGAGGATCCGATTTCGGCGCAAGTTTCTCTGCTCGAAGAAGCGCGCTCGCTCGGCCTGCTGTTGAAACAAGGATGGAAGCCGCGACGCACGATCATTTACTGCGCGTGGGATGGCGAAGAACCAATGCTGCTCGGCTCGACCGAATGGGTGGAGGAGCACGCCGCTGAGTTAAGTGAACACGCGGCCGTCTATATCAATACCGACGGCAATGATCGCGGCGTTCTGAATATGAATGGCTCGCACAGCCTCGAGCAGTTCGTGAATGGAGTGGCGCGCGACATTGACGATCCGGAAACTCAGCTCTCCGGCAGCAAGATGACGGTGTGGCAGCGTGCGCAACTGAGCGCGATCGCAGAAGCGAAATCTGTGGATGACAAGAAAGAATTGCGGCAGCGTGTGGATTTGCGAATCGGCGCCCTCGGATCGGGAACCGATTTCACCGGGTTCATCGATCATCTCGGCGTCGCGACCATCGACCTCGGATTTGGCGGAGAAGACGAGCAAGGAATCTACCATTCGATTTACGACGATTTTTACTGGTACACACATTTCTCCGACACAAATTTCGTCTACGGGCGAGCGCTGGCGCAGACGGTGGGAACGTCGGTTCTTCGCTTAGCGGACGCGGAAGTGCTGCCGTTCGACTTTGTGGATTTCGCCGACACGGTGGAGATGTATCGCAAGAATCTGGAGAAGTTGCTGGCCGACAAGCAGGCGGAAATTCGCGAGCGTAATCAGGAAATCGAGGAAGGGATGTTCAAGGCGACGTTTGATCCGAGGCGTCCCACGGTTGCGCCGGCGCGGGAGGAAGTTCCTCCGCATCTCAATTTTGCTCCGATGCAAAACGCTGTGGATTCGCTTACGCGCAGCGCCAGGCATTATCAGCTCGCGCTGTCGCAGAAGCAGGCGAATTTGGGAGACGACGCGGTCGCGGCTAAACTTGGCACGCTCAATCGAGAGCTGATCGAAAGCGAACGGAAGCTGACGAATGCCGATGGATTGCCGAGGCGTCCATGGTACAAGCATTTGCTGTACGCTCCCGGCGTCTACACCGGCTATGGCGTGAAGACGGTGCCCGGCGTGCGCGAGGGGATTGAACAGAAACGGTATGCGGAAGCGGAGCAGGAAATCGTGCGCGTTTCGAAAGCGCTGGAGGATGAAGCGGCACTGATTGAATCAGCGGCGCGGAAACTAGAGTAGGAGTCGGGTACATCGGCTCCTTCGGTGCGCAGTTGCATCGGCCACAGAGGCCACGGCGTTTGTGGAGAACGATCCTCGGGAGGCTTGGGCATGATCTCGAACTGATGCACGGAGAGCGGCTTTTGACGATGGACGGTCCCCAGGCAATCGGCGCCCGTGTCTCCGCCGCCGATGATAACCACTCGCTTACCGGTTGCAAGAATGTTGTGTGGTGGCGGGGCTCCGCCCCGCTCAACGGGGCGAAGCCCCGTCACCACACCACCGTCGTTGGGATCGAGATTATCGCCGTGGCAACGGCGCTTCTTTGCTGATCGAGCCGAACGGCATTGCGCCGGTGGTGAAGCGCTTGACGATCTCTTTCGCCGGCTCCACTTCCTCAAGAGGAACTGGCTTCGCGCTCTTCTTCAACTTCATCAAGCTGCGCAAGGTCGACAGGTTGCTGCTCTGATTGTCGATGAGGTCGGTGTACTCCTGAAAAATCTGGGAGCTGTCTTGTCTTACCCCTGCTGCAGCTTGCCGATGGTCAGCGGATTCAGTAAATGGTATTCGCCTGCCCATCCAGTCTCCGAGCCTGAAAATTCAGCCGATTTTCCGCGACTAGCTGATGCTCATGGTTAGCCCAAATAATCCGCTTGCCAAACATAAGACCGCAGCTGTCCGCGATATCGTCAAACATCCGATCCTGCTGCCGAAGACCGGCCACACGCACAGGCTGCTCGACAAACTTTTCCGCCCGTATCGCGACGAGTTGCAAGTTCGCATGGAATTGCCCAGCATCGGCATGATCAAGAGTTTTGTGGCCGCCGATCTTGGAGTGTCGCTGATCAGCGCGTCGTTCGCGCGCGATGAAGTGGCGTCGGGGCGGGTCAAGCTGATCGATCTGGAAGATGCCGAATTGTTTCGCGAACTGGGACTGGCTTATCGGCGCGACCGGACCCTCTCCTGCGCGACGACAGCGTTCATTGAGATCCTGCGCAAACTGGCGACATCCGCGAAAAACAGTTGAGGGACGTGCCGCAGACGGGGAACAAGTCCCCTGTAGAGACGCGGCTTGCCGCGTCTTCTCGCCGTTTCCGAAACGCTGTTAGACGCGGCAAGCCGCGTCTCTACGGGAAGACTAGTGAGTCAGGGCGCGCATGATCCCGGCTTTGATTGCGTCCACGGCTGACGCTCCGGCGGCTCGGCCCAGCGCGCGATAGTTCTCAAAGTGCGCTTCATCAAACCATTGGTTGGCCGTCGTGTCATTCGGAAAGCTCTTGTTGGTCTCGGCGTAGGCGAGAACATCGTCCGGATCACTTTTCACCAGTGACGACTTGATGTAGATGATGACGCCGTCGTCGTGGGCGTGAGGCGGGTTATAGCGGATCTTGCCAACCGCGAAGTGCTCCTTCGAACGTAACCTGCCGTCGTCCCCGCCGTTTTTCTGCGGCATAAGTGGACTGAGGTCGTCGAAAATAATCTCCACTCCAAAATCCGTGCGGCAATGCTCCATGGCGTTGTGCAAGTCCGCGAAGCCGCGCGCCGAATCGCACGAAACATCGCACGCAACAATCAATTTGCACCGCCGCCGCACCAGTTCATACACGCCAAGGTTTTCAAAGTGGCCGCCATCGGAAAGATAAACATACTTACTCTCGTCGTTGGTCGACCCCAGTAGCTCACGCAGCAGCCAGTAGAAGCCAACCAACGGTCCTCCCCGCAACCACTGTTTCTCCACCGGATTGCCAATCCACCAGCCCAGCCTGACATCGAATAGCGTCATCAGAAAAGCCAGCGGCGGTTCGGAATACGATCCCATGTTGGGACTGGCGGCGGCACCAGAAATCGCCATTGTCGTTCCCATCGTGATGCCATCCTCGTAACCGGGGATCCGGCTGCCAGCTTTCTTCGTGCAGCCAAAGAAAGGTTGCCACGTTTTCTGTTCCTCGAGCTGTCGCGTGAAGCCTCCATAGAGCGGCGTGAAGGCAAAGGATCGTGCCTTGCGTGTTTGCAGCGCCAATTCTTTTCCGCGCACCACATTCAGGCTGGTGTTCACGATCGGAAGTGGACGCGCATCTTTTGGATTTTTGGATCCGGCGGGTATACACAGGCTCGAAAGCGCAAAGTTATCGGCGTTGGAAAATCCGGTGAAGGGCTGAGCATCGCGCCCTTGAACCGACGCGCCCAGATAACACCGGATGAGACGATTGCGGTACAGATAGTGGATGGAAAAATCGTTGATGTCGACGCGACAGGAAAAAGTCACGGCCGCGACGAACGCGAAGATGCAGACCAACGGCACTCCGGGAGCAAAATAGTAGTCGCTCGGAAGCGCCAGGGTGGGCCATTCGACCGCGGTAATCCAGTTTGAAATTTTCGCAGCCAGGAGCGAAAGGCTCATCAACAAACCGAAAATGAAAGCGTAAGGAGCCACTTTTGCCAAATAGCCCATCACTCTCTTGTTCTTCGAAGCGTTCGCGATGGTTGTGCCGCTGCTATCACTCTTGCCAAAGATCACTCCGTATGCAGTTGACGCGATCCACGCCAGCAATCCAGTAAGGCTGAGCGGGTATCCGAAGGGGCGCTGACGCCAGTCGAAAGTCGGATGAGCGCACTTTCCTTGCAGCCAGCAGTCCAGCGTTGCGGGATCCGGAAGATGCGGATACAAGAGTTTCCCCAAGCCCGCCGGAAAATAGATCGCAATCAAGAACAGGAAAAACCAGCAGACGCCGTAAATCACCAGCCAGCCGCCCAGCCTTCCCCACCATTCGCGGTGGGCGTCGGTCATGCCGCGGCCCATGAGTCCAATGTGCAAGACGCCGGAGATGAGCATCATCGCGATCGCGACCGGCGTTCCGAAGGTCATCAGGTGCCACTTGGAGAATGTGATTCCCGTTGGATTTTCCGCGGGAATCAAAATTCTCGCGAAGGGCACGAAAAGATAGCCGCTGATGAGTCCGGTAAGAAACGCCATTCCCAGAAAAAGCCACACATTGGGGCCGCCATTTCCCGTGCTCTTGGTGAGGGCCCGCACCAGCGAGCGCACCGCAAGCGCGCCTGACCACAATCCGAAATACAGAGCAATTCCGAGGAGAGGTGCGCGGTATAGCGGGGCTTCAACAATCGGCCATTCGTTGAAGAACTGGCCGAGCCCGTACGTCAAAAACGCTGCCGACACAAACAGAGGCGCCACAATGAATGCCTGCACGGCCCATTGCTGCGTCAACCAGCAATCTCGCTTTTGCTTTTTGGGATCGACCGAGACCAAATTCAGGCCGATGAAAACAATCGCCACGAACGCCAGCATAAGTCCCAGCCCAAGCGCGAAAAATTGGGACCTCATCCAGAACTGCACGGCTTCGGAATATCTTCCTTGCAAACAGTCTTCTAAATTTTCCAGCAGATGGAGGAGATACACAAAACTGCGCGGCAGCAACAGCAACGACAGCAGCGCCAGCAAAAGAATGATCTGATTCAGAATCGTGTTGCGTAGATAGCTCGCGGCAAACGCCCAGAAGTCGGCCCCGAGCAGTCCTTTTCGCGGCGTCAGATAGTTGCTGTAGTCGCGCAGAAAATGAACTTCGGGAGGGTCCGCCGATTCGTTCGGGGCGTTGGGGGTGGCCGAGAGCTTCTTTTCCACTTCCTGAATTCCGATGCCCTGATGATGCATCCACGCCATCAGCCATCCGCCGATGTAGCCGCCGCCCGAGACAGTCGAGAGATAGTCGAAGGCGCTCAGCAAGCGCTCGTGCGCCAAAGCCTGCAGGATGCCGAGGTTGAAGGTCGCGCTGCGGATTCCGCCGCCGGAAAACGCCAGCCCGATCAGACTGGTTGCCGCAGCGGGACGCGGGACTTCAGGCTCCAGCCGCAGCTTGCGCGCGGTCTCGACCTGCTGCATTTCTTCGTCGAGAACTTGTTTGACCGTCGGCGTCGTGGTTACGGCCATAGTTCGACCTCGCAGTTTCCCAATGGATAGTGACGCGGAGGTCGAAATCGTTACGGAGATGAATGTAGCGCGGGTATCTCGGCGGCTGCGCTCAAGGCAGGCTTCGCCGTACTTTGAGTGTCTCGAAGCGCTGTGTGCCGGGGCGCTGCTTCCGCGCGGGCGGGACGCCTCCGGGACAGCCGGCAGGATGCCAGTGCTACATTGCCCCCGAGCAAGAAAGTTGACCGCAACCGGATTCGTTGCGGTCAGCAATTAGCAGTTAGCAATTAGCGGTACTTATTTCTTGTCTTCAGTTACTTCCGCGATATGCGCTTGGTGCCCGGCATCGGACACAGCTTTCAAGAACGCGTCAGCGCTTCCGGGAGTGGAAACTTTGCCCGAAAGAATGCGGCGGAAGGTCACGTTCTTTCCGTAAATCGCGCGCGTGGAATCGTTATCCTGCTCGACCACCGCGCCTTCGAGCGTCAGGCCGGCGAAGATGCCCTTGGATCGCGAGTAGGTCAGCACTTCTGTGTTCATTTTCCAGTCGGTTCCAGCGGAAGCGTGACGGCCAACTGGGCCTGCCGCAACCGATCCTTCGCCGCTGAGCTCAAACTTGCTTGAGAGCAGATGTTGCAAACCGCGGTCGTTCATGACCAGCACAACCAGGTCTACGCCTTCAATCCCGATCTGTAATCCCCAGCTTCCGCCGCCAACGGAGACGAAAGCGGGAGCGCTCCAACCTTCAGACGTGCGGCAAGAGGCCACTCCGCGGCCGTGTTTGCCGCCGATGATGAAACCCCCTTTGATCAGATCCGGAACCACGAGGATGCATTTTGCGCCGGTCAATACTTCTTCCGGAATGCCTTTGTCGGGCGTCGCCAGGACTGCGTGGAGTACGTCCACGGATTTTTGCAGGCGATCGACAGTATCTTCCCGAGCCGAGCCTGCCCAGGCGAAGGTGCCCGCCAAACCTATCAAACTCATCAGCGCGAGTGACATTATCTTTTTCATTTTCATAATTTGTTCCTTTGATGTATCTGCGGAACTAAGAGGAGACGACTGCAGGCGTTCTGACTTAGCCCAGAGAACCTGCAAGAGAGAGAAGAAGAACTCGTCTCAGGTTGTCATGATCGCTCAACGAAGCGGAGGATAGCTGGTCTGCATTGCTCACTTTTGAAAAGCAGGATTCAGCCGCCAGGTCTCAGTCTCAGGAGAATTAAAACCGCAGGCACGCGAAACCTCGCCTGATTTTCCTGAGACCTGACGCCTAGTGAGCAATCTTGCACAGAATCGCAACCCAGTGCGTGCCATTCTCAAACGGAAGGTGATGGATGGAGTCCGCTTCTAGTCGGTTCCGTGATCGCTTTCGCAGACGAATGGACCGGATCGCGACATCCACCTCAAAATTGCTTGCCTCGTTCCGGACGCTGGGCCGTGGTTTCGCATCCTGGGCATGCGTCGAGATGTGCCGCGAATGTGCCCGTTCTGCGGGTTAATCACGCCCCGGTCGAAGAGTTCTTGCGTGGGATGCGGGAAGTCGCTTGCTCCGGCTTCGTGATCGGATAGTTTTTGCTCGGCCTTACGTGCGAACCTCTGTACGACCGTAGATGTAATACGACCCTAGATGAAAAAGGAGATCAATCATGCTTTGGACAATTTTTGTAATTCTGTTGATTCTGTGGCTTCTGGGTTTCAGCCTTCACATCGCCGGCGGTCTGATTCATTTGCTGCTGGTAGTTGCGCTGGTGATGCTGGTCATCAACCTGGTGAGCGGCCGGAGAGTTGCGTAAGGCCGTGGCTAAGGTTTTCCAGAGCGGGCTGGCGGGCGCGAGTCAGTTTCGCGAGCGCGCGCCGGCTATGCTCAGCGCGATCCCACCCGCGATCAGCACGATACTGACGATTGGCGAAACTCGTTCGCTGTGACTGGTTTGAATGCCCAGGTTCGTATTCCCGACCTTGATGCCTTCGGTCTCGGAATGAGGGATGGGCACAACCAGGGATGCGACGCCGAGCACAACGATGACCAATCCCGCCAACAGCAGTGTTCTCATGTCTAGTCCTCGTTATTGTTCCTTGTCTCCCTGCGCAAAGATTCCCTGCTTCTTCTCACAAGTCAGGTTCTTTCTGCCCTCTCCGATGGTCGCCAGGAAAGTGTCGGGATTGAACTTCCGGGTCTTCTTATTTGCGGCAACAGAGGAACCCAGTCGGCCT
>JAYUJG010000119.1:0-6020 GCA_043765355.1 Acidobacteriaceae bacterium
GGAGCTGACGAAGGCGAAGCAAGCGGTGGTGGCGCAGAAATAGCGGGGACCGGGGCTGAAGCCCGCTCGTTTGATGCGGCGGACGCGGCCCTGAAGGGCCGCTCTTCCACGAGTGCGGCTCAGGGGGCACGTTGAAGGGCCGCTCTTTCACGGCGATCCGCACATCCACGGCGACCCACACCTCCCTGGCGATAGAAACGCCACGGACGGGAATCATTTCTCGATTTTTTGCAAACGGAAGAACAGCGTGCCCCATCCCAGCTTGGCGCGCATTTGGACCGGCGTGTGGCTGGGGTCCTCGGAGTACCACACCCAAATTGTTCCTCTCGCTTTGAGCGATCCGGAGGTGGCCTCGGCCTCGACGAGAACGGTGGGGAAGGTTCCGGCGGGAACTTTGATTTGTTCGCGCTTCTCGACGGTGGCGTGGACGATAGTGGTTTTGCCATCACTGATGGGGAACTCGTAGCTGGCGCCAATTTGCAGCGGCAGCGATTGCAGATAGTAAAAGCCGGTGATGACGTCGGTGGCGCAATCGGCCAGATTGCTTTCTACGTGCTTGGTTTCGCCGGTCTTTAGGTTTCTTTCATCGAGCGTGCTTTTTTTGCGAGCGTAATCGAAATGGATCGTCGTCTCGCGTTTGTGGGAGCCCTCTTCGCTGTGTTTGAAGATTGAGAGAGAGCAGAAGGTGCGGGGATCGAAGTGCGATTCGAAATGGTCGTGGACGGGGAAGATGATATTGACGGCTCCGGAAGATTCGGCGGACGCGGAGACTTTGCGGTCGCTGCCGGAGGCTTCCATTTTTACGGTGGCGGTACCGGCTGTGATCAAGTGCCATTCGGCGGAATAGATGTAGGCGTGGCCGTCGGGAAAAGGATAGTTGGGGCGGGGAGGCGCGATCTGGGCGGGCGCGGGGCCGATGGTGGCGGTTGAGGGCGGCGGTTGCTGGGCAGACAAGATTGTCGAAAACAAAGCGACCAGCAAGATCGTGGCTGAACGGAGAAGAGCGCTCGTGCCGCGACTGCACTCTTCCGTGACCGCGACCCGGACCGTCACCATAAGTATCGGCAGACTACCACACCAGGTTGGCGACCAGCTTGATGATGAGTAGGGCCAGGACGACGGCGCATCCGATGCTGGCCTGGTATTCGCGATGCTTCCAGTAGCGAGCGGAAGAGTAGGCGCTCTGCTGAGTGGCATAGGGTGAGAGGCGTGGCGACATACGGGGCAACATACGGGGCACGCGGCGAGAGTAGTCATCGTATTCAGGAAACGTCTGGCGCAGGTAGCGCTCTTCGCCGGCGATGACGGGAATATAAATGAGGGCGAACATCAGGAGCATGAGGGCGACGATCCACCAACTGCGGGCGGCGATGGCGAAGCCGGCGGCTAGCATCAGCGAGCCCAGATAAAGAGGATTGCGCGTGTAGGCGTAGGGGCCGCTGGTGGTGAGCTGCTTGTCTTTTTGTACATGGCCGGAGGCGAGTCCGCGCAGGAGCAGTCCGGGAAGCATGATGAGCGCGCCGGCGATTAGAGAGGCCCTGGTGGGGCGGGCCAGCCATAGGAATACGGCGGCGAAAACAAATCCCACGGGCACGCGGATGCGGCGGGCGATGCGCGACCAGGAGGTGGCGGTGGGCGGCTGCGGCGCGGGTTGTGAAACCTCGCTCATTTTAATTTTGGAACCTGTCAAGCAACTTGCGCGCGCTGGCAACAACTTCGTCGGCGGTGATTTCGAGCAAGCCCTGCTCCGGTTCGCGGTGGCGGGAGTGATCGGTGACACTCGTGGGGCTGCGCAGAACAATCGAGCGGGTGGCGAAAGGGCCGTTGCGCGCGGGATTTGTCGGGCCAAAAATCGCGACCACGGGAACTTTCAACGCGGCGGCGAGATGCATGGGGCCGGTGTCTCCGCCGACAAAGAGGCGGGCGCGACGCGTCAGTGCGATCAACTCGGAAATCGAGCACGAGACTTTGCGCGCTGCGCCTGCGGTGGCTTTCTCTACCGCATCGGCTAGCTTTTCCTCTTCAGGCCCGTAGTTGATGAAGGAACATACTCCATCTTTTGCGAGTTCTCTGGCAACCTGAGCGTAGCGTTCGGGCGGCCAGCGCTTGGCTCCCCAACCGGCGCCGGGATTGAGAATGGCGAAGTGGCCGGCGTTTGCGATGAGGGCGGCGATTTTATTTTCAGCATCCGGGTCCGCGGGGAATTCGACTTGAGGCGCTGTCGTCGGCATGGCGATGATTGCCTCGGCCAGTTCGATTGCGTGCTCGACGACATGAGCGCGGGTTGTCGAGATCCTGCGCGTGTACAACATCCTTGCAGCGTTTTCGCGCGGATGTGTGCTTCCATAAATCATGGGCGCGCCCGACCAGCGCGCCAGCACCGCCGAACGGATTGCGCCCTGAAAATCGATGACTGCATCGTAGTGAATTTCGCGGAGGTCACGGAAGGCAGCGGCGATCTGCTGCCAGGTGCTGGGCGTGAGCGGAGCGCGGCGCCATTGCCTGGTGGTGACGGTATGCACGCGGTCGACGAGCGGGCGCTGTGCGGAGCGCGGTCCAGAGCGCGGATGGGATGGCGAGCAGAGCAATTCGGCCCAGCGTTCTTCGACGAGCCATCCCAAGGTTGTGTTGGGAAAAGCCTGGCGGAGCGCGGTTGCGGCGGGCAGGGCGTGGATGATGTCGCCCATGGCGCTGAGGCGCACGATGAGCAGGCGGTTGAATGGCGGAGGAGGGGATGGGAGAGAGGCGGTCGTCATTGTGGGCACCGCCTCACGGTTTTCGCGGGGCCAGCCGCGAGCGCGAGATAATTTCGGTGGCGGAGTGGTCTTTGGGATCGCCGACGATGACGACGCGGCCTCCGCAGGCTTCGACCTCATCGCGCTCGGGCACGTTGTCGGCGGTGTAGTCGGTGCCTTTGGCGTGAAAGTTGGGACGAATCTCGCGAATGATGGCGCGGACGTCTTTTTCTGAAAAGACAACCACGGCGTCTACATCGGCGAATGCCGCGAGAATTTCAGCGCGTTCTTCGGCGGGCATGACGGGGCGGCCTTCGCCTTTCAAAGCGCGCACGGATGCGTCGGAATTCACCGCGACGATCAGCTTGCCGCCGAGTTCGCGGGCGGCGCGCAGGTAGCGGATGTGGCCGACGTGGAGCACGTCGAAACAGCCGTTGGCCAGCGTGATGCGATCGCCGGCGCGACGCCACTCGGCAACATGCTGCTGGAGTTCGTCGCGCGAGACAATCTTGCGATGGAGAGATGTGGTCAATGGCTTTGATCGGTGACTTCGAACTTTGGTGTTGACAACCGTGTTCCTGTTACCACACGAAACTAGTGCTCGCGGATTGCTGGCGGTACTTTGTCCAGCGCTTCCAGCAATTCCTGTTGAGTGACGGTGGCGGTGCCGCGCTTCATTACTACGATGCCGCCGGCATAGTTTGCGAGGTACGCGGCTTCTTCTGAAGTTGCGCCCGCGGCCAGGGCGGCGGTAAATGTGGCGATGACGGTGTCGCCAGCGCCGGTTACGTCGGTGACTTCATCGCTGCCATAGATCGGAATATCCACCGGCTTATGGCGGCGCGGGAAAACCACCATGCCATCTTTACCGCGCGTGATGAGGAGCGATTCCAGATTCATCTCGCCGACGATCTGATCTCCGGCGGCCACGAGGCGTCCCCAGTTGTTGCCGACACGGATGCCGAGAACTTCTTCGACTTCAGATTCGTTCGGGGTCGCGGCGGTGACGCCGGAAAATTCGAGCATACGATGGCGGGAGTCGAGGGTGACAGGAACTTTGTCGAGGCCGCGTTTTTCGCGAATCACATTGAGCAAGGTTGGAGTGGCCGCGCCGTATCCGTAATCGGAAACGAGCAGCGCGTCGGAGGCGCGAGTATATTCGCGCGCGGCGAGGACGATCTCGCGGCGCAGGTGGGAATTGGGGCCTTCGGCGGGCTCGCGATCGAGGCGCACGACCTGCTGTCCGGCGGTGTGGGCGAATCCGGCGAGGATGCGCGTCTTGGTTACGGTCGTATAGTTTTTTTCTTTGAAGACTCCACTGACCGGAATGCGTTTGTGGCGGAAGGCGCGCAACAGCATTTTCCCGGCTTCGTCATCACCCACGACTCCGACCGGCAGGACGTTCACGCCGAGCGCGGCGAGGTTGTAGATGGCGTTGGCGCCGCCGCCCGGGATTACCTTGCGCTGAAGATGCTTCAGGATCAGGACGGGCGCTTCGCGGGAGACGCGAGAAATCTCGCCGAAGACAAATTCGTCGGCGACCAGATCGGCGAGCACGGTTACGGTGAGCTTGGGAAAGGATTCGACTAGCTTCCGGAGGCGGTCGTTTTCTTTAATATGTTTTGTCATCAATGGGAATCGTCAATGCCTGGTCAAACCAGTGCAATGCGTGATTTTCTCACGAGCGGGCGATTCGTTTCTGAATTCTTGCCAGGATGGCATCCACAATGGCGGCGGGATGGTCGAGGGTGAGGCGAAGGGTGGCGATGGTCAAGGGTTGGAGGTCCGCTTGTAGCGGCCCGAGATTGATCGCGTCTTTTTCGGTGGTCAGGAAGCCGGCGGCGCGGGACTCGGCCCTTATGGCCAGGAGGCGATCGAGGTCTCTTCCGTCATAGGAATGATGGTCGCGAAACTCAACTTCTCGCGCGGGCACGATTCCGGCGGCGCGCACTTGCGCGAAAAATTGTTGCGGCCTGGCGATTCCGCAGAAGACAATCGGCGCGGACGGCAGGGTGGGGAGAAGGAGTTCGCGCTCGATTCGCCAGATTGGCTTTTGCTGGAGTGCCCGATGATCCGTGGGCAGGCTTGCGGGCATTACCACGGCATCGGCGCGTTGGAGTGAAGAGAGCGGCTCGCGCAGTCGCCCAGCGGGCAGCAGTTTGTCGTCGAAGTCGCGTTCAGTCAGCAGGACGATGTCGAAGTCGCGCGCCAAATAGCGGTGCTGAAAGCCGTCGTCGAGGAGGTGCAACTGCGATTTGAAACTCCGCTCGGCGAGTCGGCCTGCGTCGTAACGGCTTTCGCCGACGATCACTGGAACGCCGAGCCGGCGCGCGATCAGCAGCGGTTCGTCGCCGAAATCGGCGGCTTTGCCATCGGGATCGACGACCAGGACGCCGCGAGTTTTGCGGCCGTATCCGCGGGAGAGCACGTCGAAGGGAATGGCGCGCGCTTGCAGCAGCTCACCGAGCGCGATTACGAAGGGAGTCTTGCCTGCGCCGCCAACCGACAGATTGCCGACGCTGACTACGGGGCGTTCCAGACGGCGCGAAGAAAGCAGGCCGCGATCGAAGAGTGTGTTTCGCAGAGCGGTGGCGGCACCGTAGATGCCGGTGAGCGGGTTCATTGCGAGGCCTTGGCCTTCTCCGCGTCTGTATCTTTGCCGAGGCGGGGCGAGCTCATCAACTGGACGAGGGCCGCGACGGTTCTGTCCGTTGTGCCGCGCTGCGATTCGAGTGCTGCCAGCGCGTTTGTTCCAAGCGCTGCTCGTTCGGCGGCGTTTGCGATCAGCTCCATGAAGACCAGAGGCAGTTCGGCGAGGCCAACGATGCGAACCGCGTTGCGACTGGCAAAGAAATTTACGACGTCGCGAAAATTGTCGTAGTGATTGCCGGTGACGATCGGAACGCCATAGAGCGCGGGTTCGAGAATATTGTGTCCGCCGCGGGGGACCAGGCTTCCGCCGACGAAGGCTACGGTGGCGAGCGAATAGAGGGTGGCCAATTCTCCGATGCTATCGACGAGGAAAACGCCGCCGGCGAGCGGCTCGCCGCTCCACAGGGAACGGCGCCAGATTCGGAAGCTCAGGTTCTCGATGAGGGCGGCGACCTCTGGAAAGCGCTCTGGATGGCGCGGGGCAAGGATCAGCACAGCCTTGGGATGGTCGACGAGGATATTGCGAAACGCCGAGAGCAGCGATCCTTCTTCACCTTCGAGCGTGCTGCCGCATACCAGAATCGGGTCCGCTTTGGAATGGACGAAGGCGTCGCGAAGGCTGGCCACAACTTC
>JAYUJG010000120.1:0-9042 GCA_043765355.1 Acidobacteriaceae bacterium
AGCAACGCGTGGTGACGGCAAACTTCGGGGTCGTGCCTCGCGATGCGCTCCGCCAGTTCGCCAATGGACATGCTGGCCGGGACGGTCGGCGCGCTCGGGTCCATGGTTTCCGCCACGCGCATCTGCTGCAGGATGTCGGCTTCGTAGTCATGATGGATGCGGAGGCCGCGTCGCCGTAACTTCTCCGTCATGATCGAAGCGTGCGGCATCAGCAGCATCGCGATCCCGTCCGCAATCACGCAAACCAGCATGAGCGGCAAGACGGAGTTGTAGTCGCGCGTAATTTCAAAAGCGAAGATGATGAATGTGAAAGTCGCGCGTGACGCCGCGCCGAACACCGCTCCCATGGCTACCAGGGCAAAGGCTCCCGGCGACAGGTGGGCGTTGGGGAAGATGCGGTTCAACAGCATGGCAAAGGCACCGCCCATGGCCGCACTCGACATGAACAGGGGCGCCAGCAAGCCTCCGGAGGTTCCAGAGCCCAACGAGATGACGAGCGCCGCCGCTTTGGCGACCATCACTACGAGCAAGAGATCGAAGCCGAGGCGCGCATTCAGAATGTCGCTGATCGTGTCGTAGCCGACTCCGAGAACCCTGGGCACGAAGTATCCGACGATGCCGAGGCCGAGCGCGCCGATTGCGGGCCACCAGAGATCGTCAATCGGAAGTTTTTCAAATTGATCTTCCACCCAGTAAAGCGCCTTACTGAAAGCGACCGCCGCCAGCCCGCACAAGCCTCCCAACAAGAGATAAAACGGCAGCGCGCGGGGAATGTTGAAATCCATGGCGGCGACCGTGAACATGGGGCCTCCGCCCAGCAACTGCAAGTGCACGGCGGTCGCCAGGGTGCTCGCGATGACGAGTGGAATGAAGGAGCGCGATTTGAATTCGAACAACAGCAGCTCGATCGCCAGGATCACTCCCGCGATCGGCGTGTTGAAGGTGGCCGACATTCCGGCAGCCGCGCCGCAGGCGAGCAGCACTTTGCGCTCCACGGCGGTTGTGTGCACGAGCTGACCAACCAGAGAGCCGAGGGCTCCTCCGGTTTGAATGATTGGCCCCTCGGCGCCAAACGGGCCGCCGGTGCCGATGGCGATGGCCGCCGAGATCGGCTTCAGTATCGCCACTCGCGGCTGAATGCGGCTGCGATTGAAAAGCACGGCTTCCATCGCTTCGGGAATGCCGTGACCCTTGATTTTTGGGCTGCCAAACTTGGCCATGAAGCCGATGACGATTCCACCGAGCACCGGCGTCACAATGACCCACCAGCCGAGATGATTCAGGCGGGCGCTGGTGAATTCGAGCGAGAAACGATGGAAAAAGAAAATGTTGGTGAACAGGCCGATCAGGCGATAGAGCAGGTAGGCCACGATTCCGGCGAGCAGGCCGACGCCAGCGGCAAGGGCGGAAATCAAGCCCATGCGGAACTGCGCGGGTGTGGCGAGGCTATCGAGACTCGAGGACGCGGGATCGGAAGCGAAATCGTTTCCATCGGTGGATTCTGCTTCGCGATCGGCTCGATTGCAGTTGGCTCGATGCTGACCGGGCGGTTTGCCGTTGAGAGACACTGGTAATTCCTTTCTGTTCTTTTTCTTTCCTTCTGTCTGTGTTTCTGTCGATCTTTCGATCTTTGCCGATGACCTGAGTCTGGCTCAGATCTCGCGAATTCGCTTTCTGTTTCCGTTGCTCAACACACCCAACAAGGCCGCCAACAGCGCGGGACCGGCAGTCCGTAGTTCCGCCCGGTGATGCAGGGAGAGTTCACGCAGCGCCTTCTCTCCCTTCGCCGTGAGATTGAGCAAAACCTCGCGGCGGTCTTTGCCATTGTTGTCGCGCTGGCGGCGCACAAAACCGCGTTTCGCGAGCCGGTTGGCCAGCTCCACCGTACTGTGCGGTTGGATCTGCAGGCGTTCGGCCAACACGCCGATACTTGGCCGCAAATCCTCAGGCAAGCCCTTGAGCGCGAGAAGAAGCTGGTGCTGATGAGGCTCCATCCGCGCCTTGCGAGCCGCTTTTTCGCTGAAATGCAGAAACCGCCGAATCTGGTGGCGCAATTCGGCGAGCGATTGATAATCGGGTAAAGTGATGGTTTCCATGCGGCGGATTATATCGCATCACGATCTATGTATATCGTAACACGATATATATTTGCGCGCACAGACGCAAGACAATCCCGAGGAGGATCGGGAGGGGTTCAGGAAGGAACGGTTGCTGGAATTCTGGAACCGGCGTCGAGCCCGCTATTTCCCCGTGTACAGATCCGGCATCATCTGCCGCAGGTTCACAACCTTCGGCGCATCGTTGTAGACGATGTATCCGTCGTCGGGATGACGGGTAGCGTAATCCTGGTGATATGCCTCGGCGAGATAGAACGCCTTCAAAGGGACAACTTTGGTCACAACCGGACTCGTGTATACCCTGGTCTTGTCCAATTGCGCAATGTAGGCGTCGGCGATCCGCTTCTGCTCGTCATTCCCATAAAAAATCGCCGACCGATACTGGGTGCCGCTGTCGGGCCCCTGGCGGTTTAATTCCGTCGGATCATGCGCCACCGAGAAAAATACTTTCAGCAACTGCCCATACGTGATCTTCGAAGCATCGTAGGTGATCTTCACCGATTCGGCGTGCCCCGTATCGCCCGTACTTACTAATTCATATTCCGCTGTGTTGGCGTTACCGCCCGAATAACCCGACGTAGCCTCGATCACGCCCTTCACATGTTGGAACACCGCCTGAATGCCCCAGAAACAGCCACCCGCGATTACGGCGGTCTGTTTAGACTTGGAAGCCGCCAGCGTGGCGTCAACCGCCGGGTTGGGCACGGTGACGGCGGTTCGCTCGCCAGCATTGCAGGCGATCACGCCCGCCAAAGTAATCATCAAAAGCACGGCAGAGATTCGCGCCGACAAACTGGACATAGTCACTCCTCATCGGCCCCGTCGCAGACTCCGAGGGCCTATTATATAGAGTCGGCAGCGCGTAAAAAGTTACCAGATCCGGGAAAGCCGCCGAAATTCGTCTGCGCGAGAGATTGCCAAATAAAGCCCCCGTGCCCCCGTGGTTAAGCTCTTTGTCGGGCACCGAAGTCAGACGCAGCCGCCAGATACTTCTTCATACAGCGCACACAAGGAACATACCCTTCCCTCATCGCTTCCGCAGCCGTCACGGTACGCAGCTTATCTTTTTCGTGGATGTAGTCGCATCCGGCCACATGAAACACTCTCCCACTTTCCGAAACCACCACCAGCATGCCGGGGGGAAGGCCCTTGCCGAGTTGCGCCAATTCGGATCGCACTCCGGGACCGCGCGCTGTGGACCGCGCCACCTCGATACTGCCCGCAATCAAAATCGCCGCCGCCGCCGTCACCATCCATCCCAGAAAACTTCTCCGCGTCCCCGGCATATTTTCGTCGAGTCTCCGATGCAGGCGTTGACTGTAACCGAACGGAACTTCCAACATCCGTTCATCGCCATATAACTCGACCACGTTGCGCATTCCGTCCAACACGGCGGTGCATTGTTTGCATCCCTGGATGTGTTCCTCCATCGCAACTCGCAAACCGGCGTCCACTTCGCCATCGAGATAGTTCGAAATTTCGCGCCACACGTGTTCGCAGGTGACTACCATGGCTTCGTCCCCTTCGCAAAAGACAACTTGCTGCTCCACGCGCCCCCAAGGCCGGGAGCGAGCAGATCGCGCAGCATCAGCCGGGCGCGCAGCAGACGCGTCTTCACCGACGCCGTCGAAATTCCGAGCGCCTTTGCCGTCTCCTCAATGCTCAAGTGCTGCATGTCGCGCAGCACAAACACTTCGCGATAGATTTGCCCCACCTCCGCCAGCGCCTCGGAGAGTTTTTGCCGGACCTCGTTGCGCTCCAGCGTTTCCGACGGAATCTCGCGCCAGTCGGCAAAGTCGCGCGGAGTGTAGTTGCCCTCCTCGCCCTGGCGATCGCTGTGAACATCGATCGGTTCCATGATGTTCGCGTGCGCTTTTCGTCTTCGCATACGCGCCTCGTTCACCGTGATTTGCGTCAGCCAGGTGCTGAACCGCGCTTCCGCGCGAAATTGCCGGATATGTTTCAACGCCTTCAGCACCGCCTCTTGCGCCACATCCTCGGCGTCCGCCTCATTGCGAAGAATCGCGAACGCAGTGGCATAGAGCCGCCGTTCATAGGGGCGAATCAACTCATAAAAAAGTTCGTGCTCGCCGGCCACGACTCGCCGGATCAGCATCGCCTCGTCAATTTGTTCCGCCGGACGTTCCAGCGAAGTCACCCTTTCTGGCATCGCTCCTCACCGCTCACCATTATGCCCGACGAAACACCGCTTCCACCATAGAGACGCGGCTTGCCGCGACTCGGCAGCGCCTCTGCCGAGACGGACCAAGTTCTGTCTCTACGAAATGCTCCGTTTGAGTGTGATTCCCCAGCCAGAATTAAGTTACGACTCCGCACGGCCGCTCTTTTTGCGACGCGTCCACGAACCTCCTCCACCTTCGTGCCATTTGGTCCCTTTTCTCCACAGCTTCCACCGGCTTGCTACTTGCATTCCGGCGCGCAACTTCCGATAATCATTGAGTCATTAGCAGAAAGGTGACAGCCGTGTATCGCTATAGCCGCGCCGACCTGCTGCGCATTCTCCGCCTCGCTCCTCGCCAGCTTCAGACCTGGGAGAAGGCGGGACTAGTCCCGGCCTGCGAAGACTATTCCTTTTTCGATCTCGTGCAAGTGAAGAAAGTGCGCGACCTCTGCGCTCAGCGGGTGCGTCCCGCCGTCATCCGCCAATCCCTCGAAGCCATGCAGAAACAAGTGGCGGGCATGGCGAATCCACTGCTCGAAGCGGGATCGTATCAGAGCGGACGCCGCATCGCGTTCCGCCATCAGGGGCGGTTGGTAGAGCCGATCGCCGGACAGTTCATGTTCGATTTCTCGTCCGATGAAAGAAGAGTCGTGTCCAGCCCGCCGCGCAACGGACCGGAGCTCGTGGTCACCGACATTGCCGACCTGTTTGCGCGCGGGATCATGCTGGAAGAAAATCCCTCGACGCAGAGCGAGGCGATCACCGCCTATTTGAAGGTGTTGGAAATGGATCCTGTTCACGCCGCCGCGCACATCAACCTGGGCACGCTCTACTACAACCGTCAGGAATACGCGCTCGCCGAGAGGCACTACCGCTCGGCGATTCAGATCGACCCGCGCTACGCCCTCGCCTATTTCGATCTCGGCAATGTGCTCGACGAAACTGGACGCGTCGAGGAAGCCATCGACACCTACAAGACCGCGATTCAACTGGCACCCACCTACGCCGACGCCCACTACAACATCGCGCTGGCTTACGAAAAGATGCGGGAACCGCGCAAGGCGCTTCAGCACTGGCGCGCCTACGTGAAGCTCGACACGACGGGGCCGTGGACCGTTCACGCCAAACATCAGATCCAGCGCATCCTGCAAGGGGATAGTCTGAAACTGGTGCACTCGCGCAAGGCGAATTGAGCCTGATCGCACGCCCCCAACCCGCAACTCGCAGCCTCGGGTCGTACTCGAGGCACGGCATACCATCGACCTCTAATAAAAAGGGCGCGGCTCGCGCCGCGCCCGCAGGAGAGACCAGCTACCTCACTCCACAGTCAACCTATTCTCGACGCTAAACGCTCCCGGCACGGCATTAGCCCGCATTCCGGCCAGAGTCTTATCCATTGTGTTCTCGACCGATCCGTAAAGCGTCACATGGCCATGGTTCACCACGATCCGGATCGGATGAACCGGGTCGACAGCATAACGTCCAAGCACTGAGTCGCGATAGATTGCACGAGCCGTGCGCACCCGAATCGAATCGTCAAAATTCGAAACCGGCAACTCCTTCACCTCGCTCACGACGTCCTTGACGCCGGGCGTGCGCGCCACCATCGCCAGCGCCGAGTCTTTCGCCACCTCGTTCACCGTATCGCCACTCAAAGTAACCACGCCGTCTTTCACATCAAGCGCAAGATAGTTGAACGTGTTGTCGTAATATCCCACGCGGTCATAGGCCAACTGCTTTGCCAGTTTCTGCTGCAGTTGGCCGTCGGGAATGGTTCCTCCCGCGACCGCGATGTCGTTGCGAACACCGGCGACGTTTTCAAGTTTCCTTACTTTTTTCGCGGCATCGAGCTTTTCCTGATACAAACCAACCGTGCCGGTCAGCGTCACGATACCGTCGTCGACGCTGGAGCTCACGTTCTGTAACTTCGTCGACGCCTGAATCTTCCGACTCACCGTCTGCTGAATCTGCCGATCGTACCGGCCAGTCGAGGCCATTGCAGTCATACTCAGCAGGACGAGCAAAGCCGCTGTCACACTAAATAATTGCTTTCTCATCAAAGTCATCCTCACTGGAATTTCCGGCTCCCACACTATTAACCGGTTAGTTAAATAGATGCATATCGCCAGTGGGGGGATGTGCCTTACGGCGCCATTTACGAACTATTACAAGACCCACTCAACCCACGGCCAGACTCCACGGAACTGAGACTACCCGGCGTACCTCTGTGTCCGCCGTGCGTCAAGCCTTTCCCAGCCCCCAAGTCAAACTGTCCCCAGTAAGGAGTAAAATCACCCCATGACCACCGACGAACGCCTGGATCGTCTTACCGAAAGACACGAAGCCCTGGCCGAGAGTCTGCAACTGCTCACTACGGATGTACAGAGTCTGGCCCAGTCCGCGAGAGAAGTAAAAGAAGCAGCCAAAGAACACGACCAAATCCTTCGGGGGCATGCCAATCTGATCGGCGATCTGGTGAGGATCGCGACCGCGCACGAACATCGTCTCCAGCGCCTGGAAGGCAAACAAGATTGAGCCGGTCGACGCCGAGCCGCCAGATTGGCAATTACTCGTCATCACGACTAACGTCAAGCCATGCCCCGCAGTTCACAAAATAGTTCGCGGAATAATTCGCAAAGCAGCCTGCAAGCCGAGCTCAAACAAAACGCACCCTTCACCAGCCGCGAGCAGGAAGCCTATCTCGCACTGTTGCGCACCACCGACGCCCTCTCGACCGAAATCGAATCCTGGCTCAAAAAGTACGGACTCACCGGCACGCAATACAACGTACTGCGCATCCTGCGCGGCGCCGGGAACGAGGGCCTTCCCTGCCGTGAAATCGGCGAACGCATGATCACGCACGATCCCGACATCACGCGTCTGCTGAATCGCCTGGAAGACCGCGGCTTCGTCGAGCGCACTCGCGCCAAACACGATCGCCGCGTCATCTACGGAAAAATCACCGCCGCCAGCCTGAAGCTCTTACGCGAAATGGATGGCCCAGCCGAGAAACGCACCCGCGAACTGTTCCGCCACGTCTCACCGGAAAAGCTAAAGCCGCTAATCGCTCTGCTGGAGTTGGTGCGCTGCAAGAAAGCGCTCCGCCGCCGAGACGCGGAGAGCGCCAAGTAAGAACCTGATCCTGATTTGCACACACCAAGCACGCAGATTGTGACTGGACTCGCGACTGGACCCGTTTTTGGGTGGCGCAGCGCTTCAGCGCTGCGATAAGACTCTTGCGGTAAGGCGGCTTTAAGCCGCTGAGGTCACGCTTTCTTTTTCGCCAAGACAGACTTCTTTTTGCCCGCAACCTTCTTCGGAAACACCCGCGCAAATATCTTGTCGATATTCTTCAACTGCCGCTTCAAGTCAAAAGCGCGCTCGATCCTGGCCCGCGGAACCCGTCCGCTAATCGCAGGATCATTCACCACCAGTTCGTGAAAGTCGAGATCCTCTTTCCACGCCCTCATCGCGTGACTTTGCACCAGGCGATACGCATCCTCGCGCGAAACTCCGCTCTCGACAAGATCGAGCAGCAACTGTCCGCTGAAGACGAGGCCGTGCGTACTCTCGAGGTTCGCCAGCATACGCTTGGGATAAACGTACATCGTCTCGATCAGCGTCGCCGTCTTGTTGAGTAAATAATTCGTGAGCGTGGTCGAGTCCGGAATAATCACGCGCTCAGCCGACGAATGCGAAATATCGCGCTCGTGCCACAGCGTGACGTTCTCAAATCCAGCCTGTGCATTCGACCGCACGACGCGAGCCAGCCCCGAGATCTGCTCGCTTGTCACTGGATTGCGCTTGTGCGGCATGGCCGACGAGCCCTTCTGCTTTTCGCTGAAAAATTCCTCCGCCTCACGAACTTCCGTCCGCTGCAAATGGCGGATTTCAGTCGCGATCTTGTCCAGAGTCGACGCGATCGTGGCCAGCGTCGCCAAATAAAATGCGTGCCGGTCGCGCTGAATCACTTGCGACGAAACCGCCGCCGCCTTCAATCCCAACCGCGCGCACATCTTCTCTTCCAGCTCCGGAGTGAGGTGGGCAAACGTCCCCACCGCGCCCGAAAACTTGCCCACTCGCAAATCTTCCGCCGCCGCCGCAAAGCGCGCTATATTGCGCTGCGTCTCCGAATACCAGTTCGCGATCTTGAATCCAAAAGTAATTGGCTCGGCGTGGATGCCATGCGTCCGCCCAATCATCGGCGTGTCTTTGAATTCCCAAGCCCGTCGTTCCAGCACCTCGGCGAGACGTTCCAGGTCGGCGGCAATCAAGACCGACGCCTGCTGAATCAGCAGCGCCTGCGCCGTATCGACCACATCATTCGAAGTAAGCCCGTAGTGAAACCAGCGCGCATGCGGACCAACGATCTCGGCCACAGCGGTGGTGAACGCAATGACGTCGTGCTTCACCTCCGCTTCAATCTCGAAAATGCGCTCAACGTTAATATCGGCCCGCGCGCGAATCGCCCGCGCCGCGTCTTTCGGCACAATCCCCGCCACAGCCAGCGTTTCAGTAGCGGCGACTTCTACCGCCAGCCAAGTGCGGAAGCGATTTTCGTCGCTCCATATGCGAGCCATTTCCGGCCTGGTATAGCGTGGGATCACGGACAAATCTCCTAAGACGGAACTGGGGATTGTAAATCAGCCAGGGATTGTGTGCAGAGCAAGAAGTGAGAGACGCCGGGCGTTCCCCGTCAAAATGCCTACTCCACCGTCTGCTTCGCCGTATATCCTTCACGCG